>DASZPK010000287.1:0-3008 GCA_035550335.1 Chthoniobacteraceae bacterium
CTTGTTGCGAATGGAATTGGGGCCTTCCTCGATGTCGCTCTCCGGGGTGACAAGCCTGATGTGCGTGATCTCCTCCATGCGGCGGACGAAAAGCGCGGCGGCCATCAGCAAACCCACTCCCACGGCCACTGTCAGATCGAATACCACCGTGAGCCCGAAACTCGCGAGCAACACGCCGAAATCGCTCCTTGGCCCGCGGGAGAGCACCTCGAAATTTTCCCATTCCCCCATGCGGTATGCCACGACCAGCAGCACGGCGCTGAGCGCGGAAAGCGGGATGAATTTCGCCAGCGGAGCCGCCACCAGAATGACCGCCAGCAGCGTGAGCGAATGGACCATGCCGGAGATGGGGGTCCTCCCGCCGCTGCGGATGTTCGCGGCGGTGCGCGCGATGGCGCCGGTGGCCGGGATGCCACCGAAGAACGGTGTGACAATGTTTGCCAGCCCTTGGGCAATCAATTCCTGGTTGGAATCGTGGCGCGTGTCGGCCATCCCGTCGGCCACGATGGCCGAGAGAAGCGACTCGATGGCGCCAAGCATCGCGATGGTGAGTGCGGGCATCATCAGCGACTGGATGTTTTCAAACGAGAATGCCGGGAACACGAGGGCCGGGAAGCCCGCCTGGATGCCGTGGAATTTCGTGCCGATGGTTTCCACATTCAGCCCGAGCAGTGCCACGAGCGCCGTGGGGATGACGATCGCCACGATGGACGGCGGAACCCTGTGCCATTTTTTCGGCCAGAAAATGATGATGGCGCAGGCCAGCGCGCCGAGCGCGAGCGCCTGCCATTGCATGTGGGGAAGATTGGCAAGGATCGCCCACATTTGGACCGGCGCGTGATCCGGCATCTTGATCTTCAGGCCTAAAAACTCCTTGAGCTGTCCCACGAAAATGATGACCGCAATGCCGCTCGTAAAGCCGGCCGTAACCGGGTACGGGATGAACTTGATGAGGCTGCCGAGCCGCAGCGCGCCCATGAGCAGGAGCATTGCGCCGGCCATTATTGTGGCCATCGCCAACCCGGCATAACCATGCACGGCGACAATCCCGACGAGGATCGGCACAAACGCCCCCGTAGGGCCGCCGATCTGGACTCTCGTCCCCCCGAGCGCTGCGATGAGGAATCCGGCGATGATGGCTGTCCAGATGCCCTGCACCGGCGTGACGCCGGAAGCAATGGCAAAACCGATCGCCAACGGTAGCGCGATCACCCCCACGGTAACGCCAGCGGTGAGATCGGCAAAAAATGCCGCGTTGTCGTACCCCTTTAACGCTTCCAGTATTTTCGGTCTGAATGTCATCTGCCCCACATGCCCTGTTCTTGCGGAAACATTATACAGCGACCTCCCGTTTTGGCGAATTTTGCAAATACCACTGGTAGGTTTGCGCGATGCCCTCCCGCAACGGGATCTGGGGCGTCCAGCCGAGCGCGGTGATCTTCGAAACGTCGAGCAGTTTGCGCGGCGTGCCGTCGGGCTTGGAGGAATCGAAAACCAATTCGCCCTCGAAACCGACAACGTCGCAGATCAACCCGGCGAGCTGGCGGATGGTCACGTCCTCGCCGCAGCCGACATTCACGATCTCGGGCGAATCGTAATTCTCGAGCAGGAACCGGTTCGCGCGCGCCATGTCGTCCACGTGCAGGAATTCGCGGCGCGGCTTGCCGCTGCCCCACACAACGACCTCACGAGCGCCGCTTGTTTTCGCATCGTGCACCTTGCGCAGCAGCGCGGGGAGCACATGCGAGCTTTGCAGGTCGAAATTGTCCCCCGGGCCGTACATGTTCGTGGGCATGACGCTGATGAAATCCGAGCCGTGCTCCCGGTGATACGCCTGGCAGAGGCGGATGCCGGCGATCTTCGCGAGCGCATACGGCTCGTTCGTCGGCTCCAGCGGGCCGGTCATCAACGCGGATTCCGGGATCGGCTGCGGCGCGAATTTCGGGTAGATGCACGAGCTGCCGAGGAAGACCAGCTTGCGCACGCCCGACTCGTGGGCGGCCTCGATCACATTGTTCTGGATCTTGAGGTTGTCGAGCATGAACGCAATCGGGTTGTCGTTGTTCGCCTTGATGCCGCCAACCTTTGCCGCCGCGAGAATGACAAGCCGCGGGCGTTCCGCGAGGAAAAACCGGCGCACGTCGTCCGGCCGGGTGAGATCGAGCTCGGCGCGCGTGCGGGTGATGATTTTGTCGTATCCGTTCGCTTTCAAGTCGCGCAGGATGGCGCTCCCGACCAGCCCGCGATGACCCGCTACAAAAATTGATTCCATTCCCTCGATTATAGCCTTAAATGAAATCGTGGCGACAGCGAAAATTCGGCGGGATTCATTGCAATGCGGGCGTTTGTGATCGTGCTCAACGGCGTTGGGGCGGGCGCCGCCCCCGATGCCGCAAAATACGGCGATGACGGGGCGAACACGCTGGGCCGTCTTTACGAACATTGCGCGCATCTCGAGCTTCCCACACTCATTTCGATGGGGCTGGGGGAAATCGTCGGCGCGACCCCGGATTTCGTGCCATCCGCGAGCCGCGGCCGCATGCGTCCGCGCTCGAAGGGAAAGGACACGACCACCGCGCACTGGGAACTCGCCGGGGTCGTTTCGCAGGAAGCGTTCACGAGTTACGAGCGATTCCCCGACTCGCTCGTGCGCGAGATCGAGACGGCTGCAAAAGTGAAATTCATCGGGAACGACAGGCGTGACATTGGCACGCTGCCCGGCGCGCTTTGCAACGAACATCTCAAAACCGGCCATCCCATCCTCGAAGCACTGCCTGACTCGACGATGTTCATTTACGCGCACGAGAAGGTGATCCCGCGGGCGCGTCTTTATGAGATCGCGCGCATCGCCCGGAAGCATTGCGGCACCCACCGCATCCATCGCGTGGTGGCGCAGCCGTTCACCGGGGAAACGGGAACTTTCAGCGTGTCGCCCTATACGCGCGAATACCCCACGGTCCCCCCGCGAACGGTGCTGAACGCGATATCGGAAACCGGCCTGCGCGTCG
>DASZPK010000288.1:0-3732 GCA_035550335.1 Chthoniobacteraceae bacterium
TTGTCGGGCGGGCCGGGGTGGCAAAATCCCGAATTGGTGAGCATGTAGAGCGAGGAGCAGGTAAAGCAGATCGCCCAAAAAACCATCCAGCGCGGATGCAGGTAGAGGGCGAGGATTCCCATGGCGAGAAAGTTGCATACCGGGGTGATCGTCGCTCCCGGGAGGAAAAAGTGGTCTATCACAATGATCCCCGCGAGGACGCAAAACGGAATGATTGCTTCCTTCGTGAACTCAGCTTCGGGTTTTATGGGGCGCTCCGCGATTTCCATGGGACGGCGATTTTAGCCCAACGGCCGTGCATTTACCACAGCCTTTTGGTGTCAGCGCGTGAGTGAATTCAGCGGCTTGCTCGCCAGGAAGGCGTGGATGTTCTCCACCGTCATCGAGTTGATCCGCTCGATGGCCTCGACACTGTTGAAGGCGACGTGCGGCGTGAAAACAACGTTTGGCCGCGAAATGAGCCGCGCGTTTTCCGTGAGGCTCTCGATTTCCTTGAGGCGGTCCGGGTCGCGCGTGCCTCCATCGCCGGTCACGGGCCCGGCGTGCAGCCGCGCGATGATCTGGTCGGCGATGATTTTGGTTCCCTCCTTGCGCATCACGCTTTCGTCCTCGAGCACATCAAGCCCCGCGCCCGCGACGATGCCGGAATCGAGCGCTTCGATCAGCGCCTCGGTGTCGACCACCCCGCCACGCGCCGTGTTGATGATGATCACGCCCCTGCGACACTTGGCAAACGCGGCGGCATCGAGCAAATGGTGCGTCTCCGGGGTGAGGGGCGTGTGGATCGTCACCACGTGCGACTCGCGCAGCAATTCGTCGAAGCCCACGTAACGCACCCCGATGGTCTCGGCCATCACCGAGACGTGGTGGGGATCATTCGCGACCACCTTCATGCCGAAGGCCAGCGCGATGTGGATTGTGCGCAGCCCGATGCGCCCCGCGCCGATCACGCCGAGCGTCTTGTCCTTGAGGTCGAAGCTGCGCAGCCGGTCGTAGTAAAAATGCGGCTGCTTGTTCGCCTGGCGCACCTCGTCGAGCCGCCGCGCCAGCGCCAGGATGAGCGCAAAGGTGTGCTCGGCCACCGTGTTCGACTCCGCGCCGTGCACGGTCGAGACAACGACCCCGCGCCGCCGGCATTCGTCCATGTCGAGGTGGTCCACGCCATTCG
The DNA here is from genome assembly GCA_035550335.1 of Chthoniobacteraceae bacterium. Classification (GTDB taxonomy): domain Bacteria; phylum Verrucomicrobiota; class Verrucomicrobiia; order Chthoniobacterales; family Chthoniobacteraceae; genus DASZPK01. Next base: position 1,169 of record DASZPK010000288.1, read on the forward strand.
AGCGTGTGGCCAGCATCCTCACGCGCGGGTGCGCATCGAGGAAAGCGGCGTCAACCCGTGAGCGGATGTAAATCGAAACCACCTCCGCATCCTCGCCCACATCGGCGAGGTCGTGCACGAACCGGACGTCGTGCCCCGGAAATTTGTCGGCGAAATATTCCCGCTCCGAAGGCTGCGTGTCGACGAAATGGATGTTCATAAAAAGTTACACCCCCAAGGGCTGCGTCCGGGACGATTCATGGTTGGGCGCAGAATAACGGGCGCCCAAAGGAAACCAACCAATAAAACCCAACGAACCATGATCCACACCACACTCATGCCTCTCGCAGCGATTGGCTACTCCCTCCTCTACCTGCTTCTTGGCGGGGGATTCGGCGGAGCCGTGCTCATCTTCATCGTCGCGAAAATGCTAGGGAAATAATTCCACGGTCCTTCTTATCCCGCGGTGCCGAACAGGCGCTTCACGAGCATCTCGGAGCTGACGATCCCCGCGGCTGCCGCGTTCTTGTCGATGACGACGGCAAGGCTGCTGCGCGCCGCGCGCAGTTTGCGGATGATGCTGTAGGCCGGCTCGTCGGGCGGAATCGTGACGATGCGGCGGGCATGGGAGCCCACGGTTTCGGCATCGCTCTTGCGGTCGAGGAGAACGTCGAAAATGTTCACCAACCCGGCTACTTCCCCCTCCGGCGTGAACACGGGGAAGCGGTCGTGGTGGGAATTGCGGCTGATGGCGAGCAACTCCGCGATGGTTGCATTGGTCCTTACGGTGGGGACGCCGGAAACCGGGGACATCACATCGCGCGCGGTCACCCCGTGGAAATCGACCACTTTATCAATCATCTGGCGCTCGATGCGGCTCAACGCGCCGGATTTTTCATTCTCGCTGATCAGGTGCTTGAAATCCTCACGCGCGGCCAGCACTTGTTTTACACCGTGTTGTTTTGAAGCGAGGAAGTCATACGCCGCCGAGCCGAGGCTGAGCACTGGCGAGAGGAGCCAGTAAACGATCCTCAGCATCTCGGCGAACGGTACCAGGGTGCGGTAGGGAAACCGCCGGAAGACCGACTTTGGCAGCAATTCCACCCCGAGGTAAACCGGCAGCCAGCCGGCGAACGCGAACGCGTAGCCCCATTCGCCGAACCGGTGCGCCAGCGCCCGCGTGCTCACGGCGATGGCGCAGATGTTCATGAGGTTGGTGACCAGCAGGACCGTGGCCAGCAGCCGCCCGGGATGAGCGAGTAGGCGCACGATTTTCACGGCGTTTTTCTCCCGCAACTTCGCCTGGTAGCGCAACCGGGCGCGGTTGACGGACAAAATACCGGCTTCCAGCCCGGAAAAAACCCCCGAGACGAGCAGGCAGAAGATGACCCCAATGCCAACGATCATGCCGCCTCCTCCCCGCCGTCCCCGCCATGATGCATGACGATGAGCATCTCCTCCACCCGCTTGCGCGAGGTGCGGCGGATGGTGAATGACAGATCGTCGATTTGAAAATAGGCGCCCGGCTTGGGCAGGTAGCCGAGCCGGTTGAAGATGAGCCCGCCGACGGTATCGATCCCTTCCTCCTCGAAACGCCTGCCGGTGATTTCCGCAAGGTCGTCGAGCCGCGCGCTGCCATTCACGATCAGCTTCCCATCGCCGACTTTCTCGATGTAGAGCGCGTGGTCGGCCGAAGGCACGGCATCGCTGATGATCTCCTCGATCATATCGGAAATCGTGACGATCCCCTCCGTGCCGCCGAATTCATCCACGATGATCGCCATTCCCTGCGGATGGTTCAAAAAGCTGCGGAACAAATCGAGCGCGCGCATCGTCTCCGGCACGAACGACGGCGGGATCATGACCTCGGTGTAATGCTGCCCGCGGTCGAGCAGGAACGATTTCACGTCGAGCACGCCGAGGATGTTGTCGGGCGTGTCGGCATAGACGGGCACGCGCTGGTGGCGTTTCACGCGCAGTTTTTCGAAGGCCTCGTCATTCGTCCAGTCATCGGGAATCGCGAAGGCGTCGATGCGCGGAGTCATGCAATCCTTCACGGTTTTTCCCGCGAGCTTGATGATCTCCTGGATGAGCTCGCTCTCGATGGGATGCAGCGCCCCCTCCTCGGTGCAGATTTGCACGAGCATTTCCAGCTCCCCTTCGTTGAGCACGTGCGGGGATTGCGGGACGCCGGTGATCGAGTTGGCGATGGCGTCGCTCCATTTTTGCAACGCCATGCAGAGCGGATCGAGGAGCGGCATCAATTTAATGAACGTGATCCCGCCCAGGCGCGCCACGCGGTAGGGGGCGGCGAGCGCGAGCAATTTCGGCGCGAGGTCGCACGCAAGCACCACGAGGGCGAAGATGATGAGCGCCTCGCCGAGGAAATGCATGCGGCTGGGCGCGATCCGTTCCAGCACGAAGATGCAAATGATGATGAGCGGCAGGTTCACCACCGCGTCGCCGAGCAGCACCGCGCTCAGGAGCCGGCGCGGATGCTCCATGAATTTCCCGAGCGATTCCCCCACCGCCGGGTTGTGCTGCTTGAGCCGCGCGATCTGCGAAGGCTGGAGCACGTAAAGGGC
>DASZPK010000289.1:0-2837 GCA_035550335.1 Chthoniobacteraceae bacterium
CCCGGCGGCGAGACGCGCAAATTCACCGCGCCGTTCGTCCCCGGCGTCGCGACACACGGCACGGGCTGCACATATTCCGCGGCGATCACCGCCGGTCTCGCGAAAGGGCTTCCTCTCGATCGCGCCATCGCGGAGGCCAAGCTCTTTGTTACGCGCGCCATCGCGGAACATTTCCAATGGACGCGCAACGACGGCGCGTCCACAGCCGCCCTGAACCATTTTCCCCGGCGGGCGAGCGATGAATAAAAGCAGTCTTTCCGGAATCCTCCGCTCCCGGCTTTTCTGGAAAGTCATGGCGATGGGTACGGCGGTGTGGCTTTGGAACATCCTCGTGATCGTGACCGGCATCCTGGTCGTCCACCGCCACGTCAATCCCAACACGCCGCTGGTCACCTATACTTATAACCTCGCGAGCGCGCAGTGGGCCGCGCGGCAGAATATGTACGACGTCCCCGAGACGATGAACTACATGCCCCAGTTCGCGATTGCGTACACGCCATTCCGCGTCACGCCCGCGCCGTGGGGCGTCATCTTGTGGCGGGCGGTTTCCGTGGCCGTGCTCGCGACCGGCCTTTGGCGTTTTGTAAAACAATTTTTCGCACCGCACTCGATCCATTTTTTCCTCGCCGCCACCCTCCTCGCGCTGCCGCTCTCCGCCGCCGCCACGCAAAACGGCCAGGCGAACGTCATCCTCGCCGGCCTCATGCTTCACGCCGTGGCATTTATCGCGTCCGGGAAGTGGTGGCCCGCCGCGGCGCTCACGATGCTTGCCATCGTTGCGAAGCCGGTCGCCATCGTGCTCGTGCTGCTCGCCCCGTTTTTTTACCGCGCATTGCGGCTTCCGCTCGCCGTGGCATTCGCGGCGCTGCTGGCGTCCCCGTTTCTTTTTGCCGGGCTGGGTTATGTTCTTTCGCAGTACCGCGGCTTCCTGCACAACCTCTCCGTCTGCTCCGCCGCGCCCGAGTACGATTACGCCGACATCACCGGCATCCTCTGGCCGCTCCACGTTCAATTGTCACACAATGTTTCACTAGCGATCCGCGCCTCGGCGGGGCTGCTCACGCTGGCCCTGTGGTGGCCCGGTGCACGCCGCCTTCCCGAGCCCCTCCGCGCATTCTGGCTCTTCACGCTCACGGCCGGCTACCTCATGCTTTTCAACCCCATGAACGAATCCAACAGCTACGTCGTATTCGCCCCGGCCCTCGCGGTCTGGGCGCTCCATTTCCTCCGGGACCGCGCCTTGCGCTGGATGGGATGCGTGGCGGCGTTCATGGCTTTCTCGATGGGCATTCTGCCGAATATCGTGCGCCCATGGTTCGGGAATAAATTCGCGCTGGCCTACCACCCGATCATGACGTTCCTCTTTCTCGCCATGCTCGCCGGCTGGATTTCGCGCGGGAAAGCAGCAAACAGTCCCGTGGATTCAAAAGAGCGTTTACGGCGTGACAAAACCCGATAATTCACCGATTAAATATCGACCGCAAAAATTAAACTCAGGATTTTATATGGGAAAAGGCAACCACGCTCACAAAAAAGAAGTCAAAAAACCCAAGAAGGAAAAGCCAAAAGTCCCCGCGACGCGCAGAAGCTCCTGATCGGGGTCTTCGTTTAATCGGGTTGGCGCGCCATTTCGCTCCGGGACAAAAATCTGCTCGACGTGACGGGAGCGGGATTGGTGAATAGCGGCGTATGAAGATCCTCGTCATGGGCAGCGGCGGGCGCGAGCACGCGCTCGTGTGGAAATTGAAGCAGTCGCCTCGCGCGACCCGCATCTACTGCGCGCCCGGCAATGCCGGCACCGGCGCGATTGCCGAAAACGTGCCAGTCGCCGCATCCGATCTCCCCGGTCTGCTGAAATTCGCGCTCGCGGAAAAAATCGACCTCACCGTCGTGGGGCCGGATGACGCGCTCGCCGCGGGCATCGTCGACCTTTTCCAGCAGAACGGCCTGCGAATTTTCGGCCCCACGCGCGCGGGGGCGCGGTTCGAGTCGTCGAAGATTTTCGCGAAGGAATTCATGCAGCGCCACGGCATCCCGACCGCGGCCTCGGGACATTTTTCCGACAGCGCCGAGGCGCACCGTTTCTGCCAGAAAATGAAATATCCCGTCGTGATCAAGGCCGACGGCCTCGCGCTCGGCAAAGGCGTAATCATCGCAAAAAGCGCGGAGGAAGCCGCGAAGACGATTCACCGCATCATGGATCGGAAGCAATTCGGCGACGCCGGGCGCAGCATCGTGATCGAGGAATTTTTGCAGGGCCAGGAATGCTCCATCCACGCGCTTGTGGACGGCAAAAATTATCTCCTCTTCCCCGGCGCGCAGGACCACAAGCAGGTCTTCGACGGCGACAAAGGCCCGAACACCGGCGGCATGGGAACGTTCAGCCCCGCGAAAATCCTCACGCCCGTGCTCGAGCAGAGTGTGCGCGAGCGTGTAATGGAGCCGTTTCTCAAGGGCCTGCAAGCCGAGGGCATCGCCTTCAGCGGCTTGCTCTTTCCCGGCCTCATGCTCACCAGCGATGGCATAAAGGTGCTGGAGTTTAACAGCCGTTTTGGCGACCCTGAAACGCAAGTGCTCCTCACCCGCATGAAAAGCGACCTCGTCGATCTCATCGAGGCGACCATCGACGGCACGCTCGCCGGGAAAAACATCGAGTGGGACGAACGCGCCGCAGTCTGCGTCGTGATGGCCTCGGGCGGCTACCCCGGCGATTACCCGAAAGGCAAACCGATCACCGGCCTCGAACAATTTTCCGGGAGCGATGACGTCGTCATTTTCCACGCCGGGACGAAGCTCGAAAACGGCCGTGTCGTCACCGCGGGCGGCCGCGTGCTTGG
>DASZPK010000290.1:0-5374 GCA_035550335.1 Chthoniobacteraceae bacterium
GCCACGAGCCGTCCTTGTGCCGGTAGCGGAACGTCAGCGTGGCCGAGGGCAGGGCGAATTTCTCCATCCCCTCCGGCACATTGTCGGGATGCATCAGGTCGAAGGCGCTGGTGCCGATCAATTCCCCCGGCTCGTATCCCAGGATGGATACGTAATTCGGGCTCGCATACCGGTACCGCCCCTCGCCATCCAGTTCGCACACCAGGTCGCTCGAATTTTCCACCAACAGACGGAAGCGCTCCTCGCTCGCGCACAGGCAGTCCATCATTGTCTTCCGGTCCGTGATGTCGAGGAAGATGGCCACGAACTGCCCCTTCTGCGGGCAATGGGCATTCACCTCGAAATACCGCTGCAACGGCGCGAGGTACCCTTCAAATCGCGCGCTCTGCTCCGTGATCGCCACCCTCGCATAATTCTCGATCCACATCGGCTCGATGCCGGGGAACAACTCCTGCGCCGTGCGGCCGATCACATCCTTGCGCTTCTTCCCGATGATTTGCTCGAAGCGTTCGTTCACCAGCAGGTAGCGGAAATCGTTCGGGTGCCCGTCGCCATCGCAAATGATCTCGCACAGCGCGAGTCCTTCCATCATCCTGTCGAACAAATGGAAGGGGCCGCGTTCCTTCACCTCCTCCGGTCCTGGGTGTTTGCCTTTCATGGCGTTACACCCATGGTACGACAATGGTTCGATGCGGCTACGCACCGGTTGCCATTTTAGAAGCGGATATTGAACCTCATCCCCAGCCCCCGGCGGCACGCGCCGGCAGTGTCACGGCCCGGGCTTTACCGGTGCCCCCTTCGAGTTCGCGTTCGCCCGCTTGAGCAGGCCGAAAACATCGCTGTCGGTGGAAAGCACCAGCGTCGTGTCGCGACTGAAGATTTGCTTGTAAACATCGAGCGTCTTGACAAACGCGTAGAACTCCGCCGCCTGCGGGCTCTGCGTGTACGCCTGCGCGTAAATCTGCGTCGCCTTCGCGTCCGCTTCGCCCTTGATCTGCTGCACCTTCAGATAGGCGCCCGACTGGATTTCGTTCAGGTCCCTTTCGCGCAAGCCCGCGATGCGCGCCGCTTCCCCCTCGCCCTCCGAACGGAACTCCTGCGCGATCTGCGCCCGCTCGCTCGTCATTCGCTGGTAGATGCGCTCGAGCACATCGGGGTTGTAGTTCACCCGCTTGATCCGGAAATCGAGCACCTCGATGCCAAACTCCGAAAGCTTCTGCACCGCCGCCGTCTTGATCTCCTCCTCGATCTTCGCGCGCCCGTACTCAATCGGTGGCAGCACCCCGATTGTTGCCTCCGGCCCCGCTTTCAGCGAGGCGTCCAGCGCCGGCTTCCGGTCCTTGTCGGTGCGCACAATCTCGATCAGGTCGTGCCGCGCGATGGAATTGCGCGTCTCGCTGCCGAGGATGTCATCCAGGCGCGACTGCGCGCTGCGCTCATCCCGGATGCGCACGAAATAAATCTTCGGGTCCGCGATCCGCCACCGCGCGAAGGTGTCCACGACGATGTAGGTCTTGTCGCGGGTCGGGATCGCCTCCGGCGCGCCGTCCCATTCCAGGAAGCGCCGGTCGAGCGAATTCACCGTCTGGATGAAGGGTGTCTTCATGTGCAGCCCCGGCTCCGTGATCGGCTCGCCCACCGGCTTGCCGAACTGCGTGATGATCACCTGCTCCATCTGGTTGACGGTGTAAAACATCCCCGATAAAACCACCAGCGCCGCCAGTACCGCGATGCCGAGGAGGACCATGACAATGCGCTTTCTCATTGTTGTCCCCCCGGTTTGTTCGAGAGCGGCAGGATCGGCAGGAACTGCTTCATCGAATCGTCGATGATGATCTTCTGCCCCGTGTTCGGCAGGATTTGCTCCATCGTTTCGAGGTAAAGCCGCGTGCGTGTGACTTCGGGAGCCTTCACGTATTCCTGCAATACCGCCGAGAACGCCGCGACATCCCCTTTCGCCTCGTTCACGCGCTTGGTCGCGTAGCCATTTGCCTCGCTGACCATCCGGTCCGCGTCGCCCTTCGCCTTCGGCACCACCTTGTTGTAATCGCCATTGGCGATGTTGATCATGTTCTCGCGATCCTGTTGCGCCTTGTTCACCTCATTGAAGGAGGCCTGCACCTGCGCGGGGGGATTCACGTTTTTCAACTGCACCTGGTCCACGCGGATGCCGAGCCCGTATTTCTTCGAGAGCTCCTGCATGCGCGCCAGCGCCTCCACCTCGATCTCCTGCCGCCCGATGGTGATCACCTCGTCCACCGTCCGGTCGCCGATCACCTCGCGCATCGCCGATTCCGACACGTCGCGCAATGTGTTCGCGGGGTCGCGCACGTCGAAAAGATATTTCTCCGGGTCATCGATGCGGTATTGCACCACCCACTCCACCAGCGCCGCGTTCAAGTCCCCCGTGACCATCGACTTCACCTCGTTCTCATCGTCGCTGACCTGGTCCGGGTTCGAGTATCCCGCCGTGCGGAAGCCGAACTCCAGCTTAAGCTGCCGCCGCGTCGGCAGCACTGTCACCGAATCGATTCCGTAGGGCAGCTTGAAATGCAACCCTGGTTCAACTTTGCTATAATACCTGCCGAACCGCAGCACCACCCCCTCCGATTCCGCTTCCACGGTGTAATAAGAGGTCCAGACGCCGATGATCACGAGCAGGAGCACAATCGCGCCCGCGATTGTTTCGAATGAAGGGAGGCGTCCGCGACCGCCGGGAGGCATCGGGAGCGGTTTGAAATCAACCATGCCGCGAGCCTATGCCGCCCGCCCATACCAGTCGAGAAACTTGTTTTACCACCAGGCCTAAAATCCCAGCGCGTGGAATATCACCCGCCACATCCCGTAAAACAGCCACGCCCCTACCACCACGGTGACAGCGAACACGGCGATCACCCCGCCAATCAACGTCCCGACGAACAGCCAGTCCCCGTGCGTCGGCGCGTGGCGCTTCAGCCCTTCATCCGAGAGGTGTTTTTGCAGCAACCGGTAATTCCGCAGACTCGGACGGTAAACAAACGCAAACACCTCGCCCACGCCCGGGATCATCCCGATCGCGGCGTTGAGCAAAATATTCAGCCCCATCCGCGCCATCACCACCTTCGGCACCCGGTAACGCGCCGCCACGAAAAGCGTGAGCGCCGAGACCACCGCCACCGCCCCATCGCCCAAAACGGGCAGCAAATCGAAAAACGGATTCAGGCCGAATCGCCATTCGATCCCCGGTATTTTGAAAAGGCTGTCCATCACCAGTGCGATCAACCGCGGCAGCGCCTCCGCCTCCGGCGGATTTCCGGCCCCCGCTCCGCGCCCCTTTCCCTCCGGCGGCAGCACCTCCACATCGATCGTCTCGGCCTTGGATTTCAAAATGATGTCGGACATGGCGGAAATCTCCCCGCGAAAACTACTGCAGGTCCGCGCGAATGTCCAAAAACGCCCGCCCCCGGCATAAAATTTTATTTTTACACATCCACTCTTTTACACACGCGCGATTCAACCGGAATCACAAGCAGCTTGCCGACTACAATTCCCATGTTTTCGTTGTCCAACATGCCCTCCGTTATCCTCCCCCGGCCATGGCTTTAAAAACAAAGTCCCGCGCCCCCGCCGCCCCACAACTTCCCAAGGCCCCGACCGGTATATCCGGTTTCGATGAAATCACCAACGGCGGCCTTCCAGCCGGACGGCCCACGCTCGTCTGCGGTTCCGCCGGCTGCGGCAAATCGCTCTTCGCCACCGAGTTCCTCGTGCGGGGCATCCTCCAATACGGCGAGCCCGGCGTGCTGGTCACCTTCGAGGAAGGCGCCGGCGACATCCGCAAGAACGTCGCCTCGCTCGGGTTCGACATCGCCGGCCTCGAGCGCGGCAAAAAACTGATGATCGACCACGTCCGCGTGGACCGCAACGACATCGATGAAAACGGCGAGTACGATCTCGAGGGCCTTTTCGTCCGAATCGGCTACGCCATCGACACGGTGAAAGCCAGGCGCGTGGTGCTCGACACCGTCGAGGCGCTTTTTTCCGGGTTCAGCAACGAGGCCATCCTGCGCGCGGAGCTGCGCCGCCTTTTCGGCTGGCTCAAGGACCGCGGCATGACCACCGTCATCACCGCCGAGCGCGGCGACGGCACGCTCACCCGCCAGGGCCTTGAGGAATACGTGAGCGATTGCGTGATCCTCCTCGACCATCGCGTCCACGGCCAGATATCGACCCGCCGCTTGCGCATCGTGAAATACCGCGGCTCGACCCACGGGACCAACGAATACCCTTTCCTCATCGATGAGCACGGCTTCGCGGTGCTTCCCATCACCGGCTCGGGGATGGATTATGCCGTCTCCTCGCAACGCATCCCCAGCGGCATCCCCGAGCTGGACGAAATGCTGGGCGGCGGCGGTTTCTACCGCGGCAGCACGGTGATGCTCAGCGGCACCGCGGGCACCGGCAAGACCAGCATGGCCGCCCATCTCGCCGAGGCGACTTGCAAACGCGGACGGCGCTGCCTCTTTTTTCCCTTCGAGGAATCGGCGGCGCAAGTCCTGCGCAATATGCGTTCCATCGGCATCCGCCTCCAGCCCTACATCGACAGCGGTCTCCTCCAGTTCCACTCCACGCGCCCCACCGTCCACGGCGTGGAAATGCACCTCGTGCGCATGCACAAGCTCATCGAGGAGTTCAAGCCCGAGGTGGTCATCGTCGATCCCGTCACGAACATCCGCAGCGCCGGCACGCTCGAGGATTCGACAAACATGATCATCCGCCTTATCGATTACCTGCGCAAAAGCAACATCCTCGGGTTCCTCATCAGCCTCACCAGCGGCGCCAGCGCGCTCGAGGCGACCGAGGAAGGGATAAGCTCGATGGTCGATACCTGGCTTCTCCTCCGCGATGTCGAGGCTTCCGGCGAGCGCAACCGCCTCATGTACATTTTGAAATCGCGCGGCATGGCCCACTCGAACCAGGTGCGCGAGTTTCTCATCACGTCCCGCGGCGTGCGCCTTGTGCCGGCTTATATCGGCCCGGCCGGCGTCCTCACCGGCTCCGCCCGCATGAGCCAGGAGGCGCGCGACATGGCGGAGAAAGTGGCGGTCGAGGCCGAAATGAACGGGCGCAAGTTCGCGCTCGAGCAGCGGCGCAAGGCCATTGCCGCGCAGATCGAGGCGCTTCAGGAAGGGCTCAGGGCGGAGGAAGAGGCTTGCGAGCGCGTGCTGATGAACCATCGGCTCCGGTTGCAACAAGTGGAAGCGGACCGCGCCGCGGTGGCGCGAAACCGCAGCGGGGAAAAACACAATCATAAGAAAAAGAACCGTTGATATATCGATGAAAAGGGCAAAACCACATCCCCCGTCGCGACCCGGGAAAAAGGCCGCAGCCGGCA
>DASZPK010000291.1:0-4211 GCA_035550335.1 Chthoniobacteraceae bacterium
CTGGGTGGACGCGCACGGCGAACAATCTTCCGGCGAAGTCGACGGCCTGCATTTGCGCATCGGGAAGGCGTGGGCGCACGCGGGGGATTACGCGAAGTCGCTCGACGAATTTGACCTTTCGCACGACGGCGCGACCGGCGCGGAGGCATGGCTGCTCGCCACCTGCCCCGACGCAAAATACCGCGACAGCGCCAAGGCCCTGCGCCTCATGATGGAGCAATGCGCGAAATACCGCAGCCTCGGCGACGATGCCGCCGACACGCTCGCCGCAGCCGAAGCCGGGCAGGGCGATTGGGTGAAGGCCGTGGGCTTCGAGCGCCTCGCGCTGCTCATCGCGCGCGGTCGCAAGCATTTCGAAACCGCCGCCGCGAAGAAAAAAACGCTGGCGGACTACGCCGCCCGCCTCGCCCTCTACGAGGAGAAAAAGCCGTCCCGCGGCATTTGGAAATGGTGAAGGCGGGATTCGGCGATCGCGCGGCAATCACTTCATCGTCACCGAGAAATCGGTGAAGGTGAATGTCGCGGGCTTGTTTTCGGTGGAGCAAATCTCCACGCCGTAATCGATCTGATTCACCGTCGGGTTCGCCGGCATCCAGCCCAGCTTGATCGCCCAGTCGAATATCGCCTTCAGGTTGAGATTGCCGGAGGTCATCACATTGGCGGGCACGAGCGTAATGACGTTCTCCCCGCCTTTCGTGTAATGCCACGCGTCGTAGGCCACGCCGTCGAAGGTCACATGCGCCTGAACGCTCCCGAGCGGCACCTGCTTGCGGTTCTCGGTCCAGATCATCAGCTCGATCACGCCCTTGCCGGAGCCCACGCCATTCAGCCAGATATCGTAGGCGACATCGTAAATACCGACTGGCGGCGCCTTGCCCGCGAAGGTGCTGGTGATGGTCTGGAAATTACTTAGCGGAAGCCCCTTCAGGTTATTGATATCCTTGTGGACATTCGGGTAAGTCTTCACGCTCGTCGTGTCCGGGAAAGTCGCGGTGACCGACCAATCGTTATAAGCGCGCGCGGTGAGAGTCTGCCCCGAGGAGGCGTTCCACATGTTGTTATGGACGTAGTAGCCGCCGTTGCTCCAGCCGTCATTCGGCTTGGAGGTGGTGAACGCGGGGTCGGCGCCGCGCGCCAATGCCGGGAGAATTGCCGCGCAAGCAAGGCACAATGTTACAAGAATTGAATCCGTGATCGATCTCAACTTATCGCGCGAGGTTTTCTGGCAATGAAGTAATACAAAACCGCTCCGAGGACGTGCAAAAACACGATCACCAGCACCCAGACGATTTTTTCAGTTCCCGCCAATGAGGAAGTCACGGCATCCACCAACATCCAAATCCAAAAAATCGTGGCAACGAGTCCCAAAATGAGGGGAATCATAAAATGAATCCGGCTTTCGCGCCATTTTCTTCACCCTTCGCTGGTTTTACAAGTCTTTTCCCGGCTTGGTGCGTGCCTGTAGCGGGCAAAACGCGGAAGTCTTTTAAGTCTTTTGGACGGCCATTAACGCTCACGCGGAAGTGGCAGCGCGTACGGGAGTCGAACCCGTGCACCAGCCTTGAGAGGGCTGTGTCCTAACCACTAGACGAACGCGCCGTTTTTTCCAAACCGTGACTGCTTTTCCAATTTGGGCCTGCCACTTTAACCCCGACCTCGGCGGCAATCCACCGTTTTTTTCGGTGGTCTCCTAATAAAAAAACTCCGTGCGCGGACCGTTGTAGCGTGCGGTGTCCTCACCGCAGGAACGGCGCTCCGTCACGAAAATTCTTCGCAGCGGAGTCCACCCCCCCGCTGGGGGACCCATTCGGCAAGCTCAGGGCAGGCTTCGGACTCTGCAACTTTTCGGAACATGCGTTTTTTCAAAGCTCCCCGGAGGGGGGACGGTCCTTCGGGTTGACCTTGCTGTCGTCGAGGTCCTTGAGCGACGCCTTGAGACGTTCGTCGACCAGTTTCTTGATGCTGCCGTCGATTTTTAAAATTTTGTCCGCCAGCACCGCATAGTAATGGCGCAGCGCCACACGCTTGTCGGGGTAGGTCTTCGCGGCGTCCACGCCGGCCTGGGCCTCCTGCACTTTTGCGTCGCGCAGGGCCTTGGTCTTGGCTTTGCGGTAGGCGATATTGTTGGCGACATTCTCGACGGTGAGGTTTTGCCCCTTGTTCTTCGCAAAGGGGTTGTAGGAGGTGTCGCCGGGGGGGGTGTTGTTGCCGCTCGTGTGGGGCTGCTTGTTCACGATCGGCGGCGGATTCTCGTTCGGAAAAAGCGAGGGGGCCGGGGGTTGGCCGGGGGCGGGGCTCTCGCCGGGCACGGGCACGGCGTTCGCGTCCTGCGCGGCGAGGGGTCGCAGCAGGACGAGGCTGACCAGGAAAAAAGCGGCTGTAAATAGTTTCATTGGACCTCCGGGGGCATTACGATACAGAAAAATTTTGGTTTGAAAAGCACGAGTCTCAACCCTTTGAAAGCCCCGCGCCCCGTGGCGCTGGACGCCGCGCCGTTCGAGGTGGCGCTCAGCCTGCGGCGCCTGCCCGGGCTGGTGTTTTTCGACAGTGCGCTGGAGGGCGGGGCCGTCTCCATCGTCGCCGCACGGCCCTCGGAAGTGGTGGCGGGGAGCACGGCGCGGGATTGGGAGGCGCTCCGGGAAAAAATCGCGCTGCGGCAGCAGGCCGGCGCTGGCGGGATGGACACCGGTTTCCCCTGCGGAATGGCGGCGGGCAGCGTGGATTACGACGGCGCGTTTTGTTTCGGGTTTTACGACGAGGCGCTGGTTTACCGCCACGCCGACCAGACGTGGATGGCGGTGGGGGAGCTCGACCGGCACATGGCCCCGCCCGCGCCCGCATGCGGTCCCATCGAAAAACCGGCGTTCGTCGCGGAGATGGGGCGCGCGGAATATTGCGCGATGGTCGCGCGCGCGAAGGAATACATCGCCGCGGGCGACATCTACCAGGTGAACCTCTCCCGCAAATTTTCCGCGCCGTGGAGCGGCGATGCGCTGCGGTTTTACGGCGCGCTGCGGCATTACTCCCCAGCGCCCTACGCGGCGTATCTCGACCTCGGCGGGCGGCAGGTGCTCTCGTCGTCGCCGGAATTGTTTTTGCAAATGAGCGGGCGCGCCATCCGCACCCGCCCGATCAAGGGGACGCGCCCCCGGCATGCCGATGCCGCCGCGGACGCGCGCTCCGAGTACGACCTCCTCACCTCGCCGAAGGAAATCGCCGAGCTGGTCATGATCACCGACCTCGAGCGCAACGACCTCGGGCGCGTGTGCGAATACGGGAGCGTGGAGGCCGCCGAGCTGCTCAAGCTGGAGCGGTACGAACAGGTGTTTCACCTTGTATCAACAGTCCGTGGCCGCCTGCGCGCGGGGGTCGGCCATGTCGACGCGCTGCAAAGCTGCTTCCCCGGCGGCTCGATCACCGGCGCGCCGAAAAAACGGGCGCGCGAGATCATCGCGGAGCTGGAGCCCGTGCCGCGCGGGCTTTACACGGGGGCGATCGGCTGGTTCGGTTTCAACGGCGAGAGCCAGTTCAACATCGCCATCCGCACGGTGGTCGTGGAAAACGGCGCCGCGCATTTCCACACCGGCGCGGGCATCGTCGCCGATTCCGACCCGGGGAAGGAATTCGAGGAGACGCAGCACAAGGCGGCGGGGATCCTGCTCGCGGCGGAGCGGATGGGGGCGAAAGGCGATTAGGGCATGCGCCAGCAGAGCGGCGATCTACCTCGTTCCCAAGCTCCAGCTTGGGACCGCACTTGTCTTGGAAGCTCTGCTTCCTTTTGGGCGCGCCGCGAGCAGCCACACCGTGCTCATTGAAGCTGGAGCTTCGCAGACAAGGGCGTTACCAGGCTGGAGCCTGGTAACGAGGGTGCGGTGAGAGCGCGTGGGTGAGTTACGCTTGTTTTACAACTCCGCCGGTTTCGCGAGCAGTGCGGCGATGCGCGCGAGGAGGCGGCCCGCGCCGCCGCCGTCGAGGACGCGGTGGTCGAAGCTCAGGGTGAGGTTTGCCTCGGTGACGGGGACGAATTGCTTTTGCGCTGCGTCCCAGTTCGGCACGGCGCGGCCCGCGCCCATGCCGAGCACGAGCGTCTGCTCGGGGAGCGGGATCGGCGTCGCCCAGGTGAGGCCGAAGGTGCCGAAATTCGTGACGGTGGCGATGGAGCCGCCGGTGGCGGAGGGGGGAAGGCGGCGCTGGCGCGCCAGCTCGACGAG
>DASZPK010000292.1:0-2052 GCA_035550335.1 Chthoniobacteraceae bacterium
GACCGGCTGCCGCAATTGCCGGATGACGGGCTACACGGGCCGGCGCGCGGTATTTGAATTGATGGCGATGACGCCCGCGGTGCGCGAAATTTTGCTGAGGCACGGGTCGAGTGTCGAAGTGAAGAACGCCGCGCGCAAGGAAGGCATGCACACGCTGCTCGAGGATGGGTGGCGGTTGATCCGCGAAGGCGTGACGACGCCGGCGGAGGTGTTGCGCGTGTCGAAGGATGAGGATGCGGCGTACGCGGTGGAGTAACGCACCATGAATTATTACGCCCTCATGATTGCCGCGCTGGTTGGGAAGCTGGAGCTTCCGGGACAAGTGCGTTCCCAGGCTGGAGCCTGGGAACAAGGGGGATTTTGACATGCCAGTTTTTGAATACAAAGCGCTGAAATCGGACGGTGGCTCGACGAATGGGCGCATCGACGCTGGCGGACGCAAGGATGCGATGCGCATGATCGAGGACCTCGGGCTCACGCCGCTGAAACTCGTGGAGATGGGGGAGGGGAATGGATCGAAGCCGGCGTCAAAACAGGCGCCGTCTTCGCCAGCGGCGGCAACGCCTCTCAAGGGCGCGGCGGGGTTGAAGCTGAATTTCAACTCGAACAAGGTCACGTTTGCGGCGCTGGAGGATTTTACAAGGTCGCTCTCGAGTTTGCTCACGGCGGGTGTGCCGCTGAGCCGGGCGCTTACGATTCTTTACAAGGAATGCCCCCAGCCGGCTGCGGCGGCGAAGTGGAAGGAAGTGCACGATTTCGTGATCGACGGCATGCCGCTCGCGAAGGCGATGGAGCGCGCGCCGGATGTGTTCCCGAAGGTGTACGTGGCGATGGTCGAGGCGGGCGAGGCGGGCGGATTCCTCGACGTGGTGCTCTCGCAGATCGCGGATTTCCAGGCGCGCGAGAAGGAACTGCGGGCGAAGGTGATGTCGGCGATGATGTATCCCCTCGTGCTGCTCACGCTGGCGACGGGCGTGGTGATTTTCCTGATGGTGTTTTTCATCCCGCGGTTCCAGGCGCTCTTTGCGGGGTTCAATGCGGCGCTGCCGCTGATCACGCAGGTGATCGTGGGGGCGAGCAATGCCATCCGGCATCAGGGGCTTTGGGTCGCCGGCGGGCTGGTGCTTATTATCTGGTGGGCGCGGAGATGGATCGCGAACGAGAGGAATCGCCGCGCGGTGGAGAAGGTGCTTTTGCGCGCGCCGGTGGTGGGGCCGCTGGCGGGGTATCTTGCGATGGCACGTTTTTGCCGGATGCTCGGGACGCTGCTTGGCGCGGGCGTGCCGCTCATCGGCGGGCTGGATGTGGCGCGGCGTTCGCTGGGTTACCAGACGCTGATCGATTATGTGGCTGAGGCGATTGACCGCGTGAAAAAGGGCGAGACGCTGGCGGCGAGCTTGTCGAATTGCCGCGGGATTTTCCCGGGGTCATCGCTGGAAATGCTCTCGGTGGCGCAGGAGAGCGGGCGGCTTGAGCAGGAATTGCTGCGCCTCGCCGTGGTGACGGAGGCGACGCTCGACCGGCAGTTGAAGACGGCGGTCGCGCTGATGGAGCCGCTGATGCTGTTTTTGATGGCAGGAATCATCGGGACGATTTTTATCGGGATGATTTTGCCGATTTTTGAATTGCAGGACCATATCAAATGAAAAAGCAGATGCTGGATACTGGATTCTGGTTGCTGGATGAAACGCCGCTGCGGCATCCAGTATCCAGCATCCAGTATCGTTCCAAATTTAACCAAACCTAGAAAAACACCCATGAAAATCAATCACACATTTGTTAAACAATCGCGAACGGGCGGCTTTACGCTGATCGAGATGCTGCTCGTGCTCGTCATCCTGGCGACGCTGGCGGCGATC
Organism: Chthoniobacteraceae bacterium; assembly: GCA_035550335.1. Taxonomy (GTDB): domain Bacteria; phylum Verrucomicrobiota; class Verrucomicrobiia; order Chthoniobacterales; family Chthoniobacteraceae; genus DASZPK01. The sequence continues at coordinate 1,860 of DASZPK010000292.1, forward strand.
GTGCTGCCGAAGTTCACGGGCACCGGGCAGAAGGCGAAGATTACCGCGGCGAAGACGCAGATCGAATCGTTCAAGACGGCTTTGAGCACGTTTGAGGCGGACAACGGGGCGTATCCGAAGAGCGGAGACCTCGAGGAACTGCTGAGCGCGCCGCCGAACATGCCGTCGTGGCACGGGCCTTATCTGGATTCCA
>DASZPK010000293.1:0-4858 GCA_035550335.1 Chthoniobacteraceae bacterium
AGAAGTAGCTGCCGATGGCGAGCAGCGCGGCGGCGGCGAGGGCGAGCAGCGCAAGGTCGGCGAGCGGGCCGAAGGCGAATGCATTCGTGAATGAGCCGCGCAGGCCGTCGACGCCGTAAGTGAACGGGTTCAGGCGCAGGAGGACGAGGAGGATGCCGCCGAGGTTGTTCACGGGGAAAATCGCGCCGGAGAAAAAGAACATCGGCATGATGAGGAAATTCATGATGAGGGGGAAGGCCTGCATGTCCTCGACGAACGAGCCGACGGTGGTGCCGACCGAGGCAAAAAGCACGGCGATCAAAAACATGAAGACGATCGCCACGGGGACGAGTGCGGGATTTTGCACGCGGAAGCCGGCGATGAAGCAGACGACCGCGACGATGGCGCCCTGGAGCATGGCGACGGTCGCGCCGCCGAGGGTGCGACCAAGGACGATTTGCAGGCGCGACACGGGGGCGACGAGCGTTTCCTTCAAAAAGCCGAACTGGCGGTCCCAGATGATCTCGATGCCGGAGAAGACGGCGGTGAACATGATGGCCATGCCGATGATGCCGGGGGCGAGGAATTGGATGTAGCTGCCGCCGCCGGCTTTTGCGTAGGTGGGGCCGAAGCCGAATCCCATCGCGACTAAAAAGAGCAGCGGCTGCGCGAGCGAGGCGAAGATGCGGGCGCGGGAGCGGCTGTAGCGCTTGAGTTGGCGGAGCCAGAGGATGTAGATGATGCTCATTTTATCGCCCGGTTATCGTCTTCCCCAAATGCGGCCCATGTCGCGCATGCGGTCTTTCGTGGTGGCTTCCTCCTCGCGGATGGCGTGGCCGGTGAGGGCGATGAAGGCTTCCTCGAGGGTGGCGGCGCCGGCGTTGCGCTTGAGCGCGGCGGGCGGGCCGCTGGCGATGATTTTGCCGCGGTCGATGATCGCGATGTTGTCGGCGACGCGGTCGGCTTCGTCCATGTAATGGGTGGTGAAAAAGACGGTCATTTTGCGCTCGCGGGCGAGGGTCTGGATGTATTCCCAGATGTGGTTGCGGGTCTGCGGGTCGAGGCCGAGGGTGGGCTCGTCGAGGAACAGGATGCGCGGGGTGTGGAGGAGGGAGCGGGCGATTTCGAGGCGGCGTTTCATGCCGCCGGAAAAAGTTTTCGCGAGGCTCGCGCGGCGGTCCCAGAGGCCGACGAATTTAAGCGCGGCTTCGATGCGCGCGGATTGCTCGCCCCATGGGACGCGGTAAAGGACGGCGTGGAGTTTCATGTTCTCGTGCGCGGTGAGTTCGCTGTCGAGGCTCGGGTCCTGGAAGACGATGCCGAAGGAGCGGCGCGCGGCGAGGGAGGATTTGCGCGGGTCGTGGCCGTCGAGGAGCACCGTGCCGCTCGTGGGGGCGAGGGTGGTGGTGAGCATCTTGATGGTGGTGGTTTTGCCCGCGCCGTTTGGGCCGAGGAAGCCGAAGATTTTGCCGGCCTCGACCTCGAACGAGATGTCGTCCACCGCGCGGAAATCCTTGAAGGTCTTCACGAGGTTTTTGACGACGATGATTTTTTCGCCGCCGCTGGTGGCGTTGCCGGTGTCGGTCATTGGGTTGCGAACATAGCGCGCCATGCACCGGGATGCAGGAAATTTTTTGTTTAATCGAACTGGCGCAAATCAGCGTCCCAATTTTTCTTGCCGATGGCAAAATCCCGCCGATAATAGGGGTGCGATTTTGGAAAAAATGGAAGGGTGGCTGAGCTTGGTTTAAGGCACTCGACTCGAAATCGAACGTACTGTTAAAGGTACCGTGGGTTCGAATCCCACCCCTTCCGCCATTTCTTCCCTGTCGCCGCAGGCCCCGATGACATGGCCAAGTCAAATATTCGTGATAGCCTGCAAAAATCCCGTGTAAGAGCCTTTGATCGCGCCTATATCAATGGCCGGTTCGTCACACCCCATGGAACCCAGGTCGTCGACCTGGTGAACCCGACCAACAACAAAGTTATCGGCAAGGTCACGATGGCGGACGAAATCGACACCCGAAAAGCCATCTGTGCCGCGAAAGAGGCCTTCAACACCTTTTCGCAAAGCAGCAAGGAACACCGGATGGACTGCCTGCAGCGGTTGCACGACGCCGTGGCCAAGCGAATGGATCAACTCGTTGAGGCGACGGTCGTGGAATACGGCGCACCGCAAGACCGTGCCAAGGGTTCCAACAACCTCGCGGCAAATATTTTCCTGCACTTCAAGAAGGTCCTCGAGGATTTCGAACTGGTCAAAACTGTCGGTACATCCAAGGTCGTGATGGAGCCGGCCGGCGTGGTGGGCATATTTACGCCATGGAATTCGAGCGCCGGCTCGATTGCAGTCAAGGTGGCGCCGGCGATCGCTGCCGGATGCACGGTCGTCATCAAGCCCAGCGAGATGAGTGCGATGCAAACGGAAGTGTTGATGGACGCGTTTCATGAAGCCGGGTTGCCTCCAGGCGTTATCAATGTGGTGACGGGCCTCGGCGAAGTCGTCGGGACGGAGTTAACGAAAAGTCCCGACATTCAGAAAATCGCTTTCACCGGTTCGACACAGATCGGAAAACTGGTCGCCAGAAACTCCCTGGGCACCATGAAACGCTTCACGCTGGAGCTCGGAGGCAAGTCGCCTAACATCATCATGGACGACGCCGATCTCTCCACGGCGATTCCGATGGCCATCAACGCCTGCTATCTGAATAACGGGCAGGCCTGCATTGCGGCTTCGCGCCTGATCGTGCCGGAAGACCGCCTCGACGAAGTGAAGCGATTGGCCCGGGCAGCCGTCGAAAAAATCAAAATGGGCGATCCAAGGGATAAGGACGTCACCCTCGGCCCACTGGCCAGCACAAAGCAGTACCAGCGCGTGCAGGAGTACATCAAGTCTGGCATCGAGGAAGGTGCGGAACTCGTCATCGGCGGGGAAGGTCATCCCCAGGGACTTGAGCGTGGGAATTTCATCAAGCCCACCGTGTTCGCAAAAGTCACCCGCGACATGCGTATCGCGAAGGAAGAAATCTTCGGGCCCGTCTTGTCGATACTAACGTACAAGACGGAAGCCGAGGCCATTGAAATCGCCAATGACACCGAATTCGGCCTAATCGCCTACGTAAGCTCGGCGGACCCTGAAAGGGCCCACCGGGTGGCGCGAAAACTCGCCGCCGGCCGCGTCCTGATCAACACCATAAGTCATGATCCGTTTGCTCCCTTCGGTGGGTTCAAGCAGTCGGGGATCGGCCGGGAAGGCGGGATCTTCGGGCTGCAGGAGTACCTCGAGCCCAAAGCGATCATCGGCTAATAAGCGCGGAGGAATGCTTATTCCGAAAGCCATCCGCCTGTTGCTTGAACCGGCACGATTTCCCCCGCTTGTGTCACCCAAACAGCCACCGCCAATTTTCCAGAAGTCTTGAATTGGTCGTCTGAAAATTTAATCAGGGCCAGGCGTTTGTTATCGTGCTTTTGCATTTGTCCGTCCATCACGGCAAGCGCGGCAAAATCGTGGACCAATTGTTTACCGCCGTTTTCCCCGCCTCGAACATTCGAACGCATTCCGCTCGCCAGCAGCGCCACATGCACCTCAAAATCGCCATTCAAGCCTTCCCCCGGATTAAAGGTGATTTTCCATTCCCTGCCGTCTACCGAGGCAGCGTCCAGCACGCCCGGTTTTCCCGGGGGATGGTCCGAGGGCGCATCATTTCCTCCCCATTGCCGCCATTCGCGGCCATTGCGCACAAAAGCCGGTGTATAAACAACCGATGAATTCCACAAGGTGGCATAAGCGCGTTGCCTGTCTGTAAATGCTCTCGACGCCAGGGAATCCTTCCATCCCAGGTTGTCCCAGTAATCCACATGAAAAGCCACGGGCACCACGCTTTTCCACAACTCCGGTGAGTCCTTCATCCGGCTCAACCATGCCTCCGCCGCCGGGCAACTGGAGCATCCTTCCGATGTGTAGAGTTCCAGAAAAGTCACCTGCTGCGCGCCGCTCTGAAACTCATGCGGCCCGGCGGATGCGTTGCCAGCGGCTGTGATTGCAACAATTACCGGCAGGAACACCATCGTCATTTTTCCAAGATAACCAGTCATGCCAATAAGACGATCTCCGCGCGCGGATAGATGCGTGCGATTCCCAAATAAAATGCAAACCTGGGACGCGGTGAGTGAATGATGTTTTCACACTTCGTTTCAAGCGCGCGGGATTTGAATCCAAAACCGGACAGCAACCGTATTAGCAGTATGACCAAAAAAGCCCTGCTCGTTCGATTGGAGGCAAAACCAGGCAAAGAAGCTGAAGTCGAGGCGTTTCTTTGCGGCGGCCTTGCCCTGGTCCAGGCGGAACCCGCCACCATCGCTTGGTTCGGCATTCGGCTTGGGCCGGCCACATTCGGCATCTTCGACGCGTTTCCCGATGAAGCAGGCCGCGACGCGCACCTTGCCGGCCAAGTGGCTGCCGCACTAATGGCAAAAGCAGCGGACCTTTTCTCCAGTCCGCCGGTTATCGAAAAAGTCGATGTGCTGGCTGCCAAGTTGCCTTGAGTGTGGCTGGCCGGAAACAAATCTCCAAGTGTCCCTAAAACTGTCCCTTCCTTGTAGCGGAGGAGTAGTGGAATGGTAGGATCGAGTAGTGCTTGATTAGTCTGTCGGAATTGCTATTTTGCCTCTGAAAAATAGCAAAAATTCACCGAATCCCACCCTTCCGCCATTTCTTCCTATCGCCCGCAGACCCTGATAAATCCCCGAACCGGACTGAGGCCTTATCAGAAGCTGTCTGCGTCAGCGGGCTCGGGAGAAGGAACGTCGACCGGAAGGTCAATACCGGCGACGTAGCTGCTTTGGTTCGAGGCGAGGAACAAAGCCGCCGTCGCGATTT
>DASZPK010000294.1:0-1751 GCA_035550335.1 Chthoniobacteraceae bacterium
GACCAGCCCAAGCAGGAAGAACCCCGCCACCGCCAGGAGCATGACGCTGTCGCCTGTCCCGTTCACGAGCCGGGCTGTCACCGGCAGCAGCAGCGCGAGGACCCAGAGCAGGGCGAGCCACACGCGCTGGTGGCGTAAATCTTTGTTTAACAAATGCAATGTGAGCGGGAGTGCTTTCATACGGGGAGCGGTTCGGTTGAGAGCAGTGCGAGCATGATTTCGCGCAGCGCCATCGGCGTGATTTCCACCTGCGCGCCGTACCGCTGGCGCAGCGATTGTTCCCGCCCGGGCGAAAATGCTGTTTCCACAAAGCTGAATCCGTTTTCGGATTTCGCGACCTGCGTCATCGAGGCGTCGGTCGTCCCGTCGGCCCGCGCACCGAAGACCTGCACCTTGCGATACCGGCCTTGGAGCGTTTCGAGCGGCTCGCTCACCTTGAGACTGCCCTCCTCGATGAGGCCGATGGTGTCGGCCAGTCGCTCCACTTCCGCGAGGTCGTGTGAGGCGAGCGCCACGGACCAATGCGCCTGTTGCGTCGCTTCCAGCAGGCAGGAGATGAGCTGCTCCTTCGCGAGCACGTCGAGCCCGCTGAACGGCTCGTCGAGCAGCAGCAGCTTCGGGTGGAACGCCATCGCGAGCAGCAGCGACATTTTCATCCGCTCGCCCTTCGAATAGCTGCGCACCTTGCGGTCGATCGGGAGCTGCATGCGCTTGAGCAGCAGGTCGCAGAACGCCTGGTCCCAATTCGGGTAGAGCGCGCTCGTGAAGGCGATGAGTTCCTCGCCGGTGAGCCAGTCGTACATCGGCTGGCTCTCGGAGACGTAGCCAATCTGCATCCATTCATTCGGGCCGAGGTCGCGCGAATCGCACCCGATCACGCTCGACGATCCGCCGCGCGGCACGAGGAGGCCGGCGAGGATTTTCAGGAGCGTGGTCTTACCCGCGCCGTTGCGCCCGAGCAGCGCGTAAAATGTCCCGGCGGCGACGTTCAGGTTGATGTGGTGAAGCACGCGCTTGCTGCCGTAGGCGTGCGAGAGGTCGTTGATTTCGATGATGTTGTTCATGGGCGTTTGAGTTTGCGTGACTGTTGTTTGACAAGCGAAAGCAGTTCCTCCTCGTCGAGCCCCTGGCGGGCGGCCTCCACGAGCAGCGATTCCACGAGCGGCTCGAGCGGTTTCCAGCGGCTCCGTTTGTCGGGCGCGTGGCTCGGCTCGGCGACGAAGCTCCCCTGGCCCGGCCGCACCTCGAGGATGCCGAGGTTCACGAGCACCGTGGCGGCTTTTTGCACCGTGTTCGGGTTCACGCCGAGTTCGGAACTGATGGTCCTCACCGCGGGGAACCGGTCGCCCGGTTTCATGTGCCCGCTGGCGAGCGCCCGCTTCACGGCGTGGACGATCTGTTCATAGATCGGCTGGCCGGGCAGGACCTGGATGGGAAAAGGAAGCACAGGCCACGTGTATTATATATACTAGTACACGTAGCAAGCGTTATTTTTTAAATATGTCAGCGCTGCACCCGCAGCAGGCCGCCGTTGGAATAAACGGCCGCGTATGCATTTTCTCCAGTGGGCTCCCGGTGCAGCATTGCGATTGCGGAGACGCAATAGTCGCCCGGGTCGGCCGGCGCGGTGAAGTCCATGCTCGCCGCCGCCGTTTCGCCCGGTTTGAGAAACAGCCACGAATCCGGCGGCGCGCCGTGCACCGCTGCTTGCTGCATCGTCTGCGCATCAATTCGGTCGCAAAAGAGATCCA
>DASZPK010000295.1:0-7214 GCA_035550335.1 Chthoniobacteraceae bacterium
GCCGGCGGACAGCAGCGTGATCTTCTGCCAGCGGCTGAGATTGAGAAGTCGCGCCAGCGTGGAGCCGAAAGAAGCGCCGATCTGGATGATCGGGCCCTCGCGGCCGACCGAGGCGCCCGACCCGATCGAGATGGCCGACGCCAGCGACTTCACGATCGCCACCACGCCGCGCACGTTCCCCTGATTGTGGTAGACGGCGTACATGACCTCCGGCACGCCGTGGCCCTTGGCTTCCGGCGCGAAGGTTTTAACGAGGAATGCCACCGCTGCCGCGCCCACCACGGGAACAAGGATGATCAGCGGCCCCCAGGGACCTGCCGGCGTATGCAGATTGGCGTTATAGAAAAGGGAAAGTTTGCCCAGAAAAAAGAGATTGTGAAACAGGGCTATGAGGCCGCGAAACGCAACCGCGCCCAAACCCGCAACCACGCCAACCAGCACCGAGAGCAGCGAAAGCAGCAGGGGCCGGAGCGGCCTGCTGGCGATTGCTTTGCTTTTATCCGGTTCCATGTGTGCGTCTTATTAATCGCCCGGGATGCTTAAACGGTTCATTGATTCGCGGATTTCAGTTCGAGGAAGCTCTTGAACGCTTTTGAATCGAGAGTTTCCTTTTCGAGAAGTTCGTTCGCGATCCTGTCGAGCATGTCGCGGTGCTCCCGGAGAATGCGCTTGGCATCCGAGTAGGCATCGTCGAGGATTTTTTTCACCTCCTCGTCGATTTTTCGGGCGGTTTCCTCGCTGCAATCGCGCTGCCATGCCCCGTCTCCCATGGCGTCCGGCAGAAATTGCGGGCGTTTCTGCGCGCAATGCACCAGGCCCACCGATTCACCCATGCCATAGACGCAGACCATCTGGCGCGCGAGGGCGGTGGCGTGCTCCAGGTCGTTTTCCGCGCCGGTGGTGATTTCACCGAAGACCACCTCCTCGGCCGCCCGACCGCCCAGCAGCCCCTTGATTTTATCCCGCAGTTCCTCGCGGCTGCGCAGGTATTGGTCGTCCTCGGGAAGTTGAAGCGTGTAACCGAGCGCGGCGTGCCCTCGCGGGACGATGCTGATTTTATGCACCGCGTCGGCATGCCCGCTGAACGCCGCCACCAGCGCGTGACCGACTTCATGGAATGCGACGAGGCGCTTGTCCTTTTCGTTGAGGCGCCGGCTGCGCCGCTCGGGACCGGCGATTACCTTTTCGACAGCTTCCTGCAGATCCGCCTGCGAAATTTCCGTCGCATCGTGGCGGGCGGCGAGAAGCGCAGCCTCATTCATCAGGTTCTCCAGGTCCGCGCCGGAAAAGCCCGGTGTTTCCTGCGCGATCTTGCGCAGGTCGGCTGCGGCAGCGAGAGGTTTGCCGCGCTGGTGCAGTCTGAGTATCGCGACACGGCCGTCGAGATCGGGCGCATCCACGACGACCTGGCGGTCGAACCGCCCGGGGCGCAGCAGAGCCCGGTCGAGCACTTCCGGGCGATTCGTCGCAGCAAGCACGACAACACCGGCGTTTGCCTCAAAACCGTCCATCGCGGCAAGCATCTGGTTGAGCGTCTGCTCGCGCTCATCGCTCACGTTGCCAATATGGACACCGCGCTGGCGGCCGATGGAGTCGAGTTCGTCGATGAAAACTATGCAAGGCGCCTGTGCTTTCGCCTTTTCGAACAAATCGCGCACGCGCGCCGCGCCGACGCCGACGAACATCTCGACGAACTCACTGCCACTGATGGAAAAGAATGGAACCTTTGCCTCGCCCGCGACCGCGCGTGCCAGCAGGGTCTTGCCGGTGCCGGGGGGGCCGACGAGCAGCACGCCTTTGGGAATTTTCGCGCCGAGCGCCTGGTAGCGGCCCGGGTTCCTCAAGAAATCGACCACTTCCTTCAATTCGTATTTCGCTTCCTCGCAACCGGCGACATCGTCGAATGTAACCGACGTATCCTTCTCCGCCGCCAGCCGCGCTTTGCTGGATCCGAAGCTGAGAATCGATTTCCCCATTCCCGCCATGCGGCGCGATAAAAACCCCCAGAGTAAAAATATAACGCCGATCGGAACCACCCACGACCACAAAATCTGCGAAAGAAAACTCGGCCGCTCCCCGGAGAATGTGACGCCGGCCTTTTCCATCTCGCTGACCAGGTCGGGATCCTCCACGCGAACGGTGCGAAAAAGGTAACTTTCGGGCTTGGCCGGTGTTTTTTGTGTTTCGGCGGATGACGGCGTTCCGGACTCCTGCTTGACCGCAACCTCCGGCTTGGCTGCAGGAGCGGCCGCCGGGGAGCTTTTCGCAGACGACGATTCTTCCGCGACAGGAAGGGCGGCCGGGGAAGCCGGGGGGGAACTTTTCTCCGGGGGTATTCCCGTTTTGGGGAGGGGCGGAGCGGGCCCGCGGATTTTGCCCGTGATCTCCGCCTCGGCGACCGTCGCCTCCTCCACCTTGCCATCGGCAAGAAGCGTCTTGAACTCGCTATAGGGAATCGTCCGCACGACGAACTTGCGCGCCGCTTCCATCCAGAACCACTGGAAGGCGAGCAGTATCAAACAATACCAGAATAACATTCTCCATTGCGGCTGAATCCTCAGCGGGGCGCCCGGCCGGTGTTGGCCGCCGGTTTTGCCATGGTCACCCCGCTGCTGGAATTGGTCGATGTCCTTTTGCATTTATCAAGCGCGGCCTTTCGTCCGTGCCAGTCGCGACAGCGTGTGTCGAGCGTTACGAAGACGGAAAAACATAACGCGGGACTGGCAGATTGCCACACCTTTAGCACAATCCGAGCGGCTCATGGCACGCACGGAAAGCAACAAGACGGCCGCGTTAATCGTCTTTTGCTCCGAACGCCGGAACTTCCATTGCGAGATGAGGAGTTGCGACTGGATCGCAGCGGGACTGGCGGGGCGCTATTTCCCGAATTCCGGCGTCCGTTTCCCACTGAAATCCAGCAGCCGGCCTAATCCAAAAAAGTTACACAACACAGAACCCATTATGGGTAAAACAAAGTCACACTAATCATCGTAACTTACCATATTAGAATGCCTTACAACGCAGAAATAATGTAAAAAAGCGCCGAAACCGGCATAGTTCATGTACCCCCGGAAATTCATGAAAAAAATCAAAACAGTGGTCAACGCCCTGTGGCGTGATCCAAATGGGAAATCCCGATTTATCCTCCAACTTTATCGGGATTTTTTCAGCCCCCGAGTCTTTTTGTTCGCCATTGCCTTCGCGGTGTCACTTGTGATTCCTGCGGCTGTTTGCGCCCAGGAGCAATATGTCCCGCTCTTCAATAGCAGCACCAAACTGGAACCGCCCCTGATCGTTGACAACCCTACCGAGCTGATCACCCGCACCGCGGACCGCGGGCGCGACCGGCACGCACGCGAATGGATGTTTCACGCCTACGATCATTATCTCAAACTCTATTGGATCAACCGGACCGTCTCCATTGAGATCGTCGACCGGGTGGCGAAAGGCGGCGACTCCATCACCTTCAACATCACGTCGCTGTTCCTCCTGAATCACCCGAATTTGCGGATGTTTTTCCAAGGAAAAGGGACCGTGGCGCAGTATTCCGATAATACGATGGTCACGATGATCGATCCGCTGCATTACACCGAGACGATCAAATACAACACCAACGAGCGCCGGCCGCTCAAGATCGGCGACCGCCTCGAGTTCGAGTTCAGCCCGTTCCTGCAACCCCCGGTCGAGGGACGCACGAACTATTACGGCACCGCGATGCTCTACGTGGTCGGCCAGGGCGGGATACAGCCGTGGGAATGGCACACTCCCGTCGAGCAGGCGCACCTGGAGCGCGGCGCGGCCATTGATTCCTATCCGCTGCCCGAGGAGGCCCGCAGCGGCGGGATGACGACGACCTCCGAACAATATTCGGATGAGCCAGCCGCGCGCTTTGACCAGTTGGCCCTCAATATCTCCTTCCCCAATGCCCAGGCTTTCCTGCTCGGCCGGCGCCTCGCCCACACGGACTTCCTCACCGGTGCTCACTCCGAACCTGACAACCCGATTTTCACGGAGGAGGTGGGCAAACTCGGGGCACGCTACAGCGCGTCCAGTTGCATTCAGTGCCATAGCGCAACGCCGCCCGCGGTGAATATTCCGTTGAGCAAGTATCTCGTGAAAGTCGGCGTGGATGCCAAGGGATCGCCTCATCCGCAACTCGGATCAGTCCTCCAGCCCGAGGCGGCCAAGGGCGTCGCGCCGGAAGGCAGCGTGGCCATCAGCGGCTGGGAGACCACCGACGGAACCTATGGCGATGGCACCCCCTACACCTTGCGGAAACCCATTTACAAATTCAACGGCGTCACCCCCGCTTTCTATTCCGTCCGGATGGCCATTTCGAAGCCCTACGGCATGGGATTGCTCGAAGCCGTTGACGAAAGCACCATCGAAGACTTTGCCATCGATAGCGTCCGTGGCGGTCACATGAATCTCGTTCCCGACCCCGAGACCGGCCAGCTTCGTGTGGGGCGCTACGGTTACAAGGCCACCCAGAGCAGCTTGAAGGACCAGATTGCCAAGCGCCTGAACGACGCCCTCAGCATCACGACCACGATTTACCCGCACTCGGATCGTGGGGCAAACCAGCCCGATCTGGACACGCCCGCGAACAGGATGTCGGATGCGGATGTCGAAAACATCTACCGCTACTACGCGCTGCGCGCAGTCCCGCCCCGCCGCAACCTCACCGATGAGGAGGTGATAAAAGGGGAAAAACTCTTCACCGTCTCGGGGTGCGCCTCCTGCCATCAGCCGACCATGAAGACCGGCAGTTTTCATCCGATGGCGGAACTTCGCAATCAAACCATCCATCCCTACACCGATTTGCTGGTTCATGACATGGGGCCCGGCCTTGCGGACAACATGGGTGAAGGAAATGCCACCGGCGCCGAATGGCGCACAGCGCCGCTTTGGGGCCTCGGATTGATTGAACCGGTCATGGGGGCCGATGTTGCTTACCTCCACGATGGCCGGGCGCGCACTCTGAATGAAGCCATCCTCTGGCACGGCGGCTGGGCTTCCGGCCCGAAGGAGAAGTTCCGGAATATGTCCGCGGATGACCGTGCCGCACTGATTGCGTTTTTGAAATCGTTATGAGCCGACCAACCATGAAAGGCCTCGCGTAGTTATGTCATTATCAACCCAGCCTGTCCCGTCAGCCCAGCCGCCCATTGTGCCGGCGCCGCATCACACTATTTTTCATCCTGGCTGGCAGGAGAGCGTGATGACTCTCCCCCACGAGGAAACCGGGTTGTCCCGGCAACTTCAACTTGACCGGTTTCTGCGGCGCGAAGGCGCCACCGTGCTTGGAGTGGATGTTTTCGCGGACTTGGCCCAACTCGAAAGCACACGATGGGAGAGAATGGCGGGCGCGCTCGACGCGCCGAAAACGGCGTTGCGCGTAAGAAAACACACGCCGGGCGGGATCCAGGTGCGGATGCTCTCCGGTATCGCAAGTGCGCCGGTGATTCACGGCGGGCGCGTGATCGGGCGGGTGTTCGAGGATGACGGCGCGGTCCATTGCGTGCTTGGCGATGTGCGGCCCGCGACGACCACCGCGCCGCGCGAAGAGCAGGCCGCCGAGGTTTTCCGCATCATCCAGGAAGCGCTGGGAGAGGCGGGCATGGATTTCCGCGACACCGCGCGCACGTGGTTTTACCTCGATCACATTCTGGATTGGTACACGGAGTTCAACCAGGTGCGCACATCGTTTTTCCGCCGGCACGGCGTGGTCCGGACACCGGCAAGCACCGGCATCGGCACGGCGAACCTGGCCGGCTCCGCGGTGGTGGCAAAGGTGCTCGCGGTGCGCCCGAAGAACGGCACGGTGACGGTGCGGCAAATCGGCTCGCCCCAGCAATGCGAGGCGGTCGAATACGGCAGCGCGTTCAGCCGGGCGATGGAAATAGCCGATGCCGCGTCGCGCGTGCTCTACGTCTCCGGGACCGCCAGCATCGAGCCGGGGGGCCGGACCGTTCACATCGGAAATGTCGCGATGCAAATCGAGACCACGATGGAAGTGGTCGGCGCGCTGCTCGAACGCGCCGGCATGGGTTTCTCCGATGCCACGCGCGCCATCGCCTATTTCCGCCGCGCGGAGGACATCCCCGCGTGGGACGAATTTTGCCGGGTGCACAGCCTCACGCGTCTCCCGGTGATTATCGCGGAATGCGACATCTGCCGCGACGACCTGTTGTTCGAGATCGAACTCGACGCCGCGCGGCCTGTGAAACGATGAAAGTATTCACGCCCGCCTGGCGGTTCGAAGGATAAGGCACGAACGATTTTCAAAGCCCGGAATATTGCCGGCTGCCCGCGTGCGCCCGGCGTACGGATGATTCTTGCGCCGATACTGCCAAACGGCAAGGAAATCCACCTCATCCGGCGATTGACGGCCTCAATTTAAATACAGAGGCACAAAGAAACACAGGGACTCACGGAGAAGAAATGCTTTAAATCTGCGAACCCCTGTGTTGAATAAACACCAGCCGATGAAAACGCACCATCGCCGAGGGACGGACGGCGTTGCCCTTTGGGTCGCAATAAGCATGTGTATCACTTGTTTTACAACCGCGCGCGGGGACGACGTGGACGATCTCATTGCGTCGCTCCTTGGGAAGCGGGAATTCAGCGGCCTGTCGCTCGCGATCATTGACGGGGGCAAAATCGTGAAGGCCAGGGGTTACGGATTCACCGACAAGGGTGGAAGCAAGCCGGTGACGCCCGATACCTTGTTCCAAGCCGGATCGGTGAGCAAATCGCTCGCCGCATTGGGGGCGCTCCATCTTGTGGAGGCGGGCAAGCTCTCGCTCGATGCGGACGTCAATACCGAGTTGCGCTCGTGGAAATTGCCCGACAACGAATTTACCCGCGACAAGAAAGTGACCTTGCGCCTCATCCTCAGCCACTCGGCCGGCATCACGGTCCATGGATTCGCCGGCTACGCCGCTGGCGCTCCCGTGCCCACGCTCCTGGAGGTGCTCGACGGGGCCAGGCCCGCGAACTCGGCCCCGATCCGCGTGGACACCGTCCCCGGGACCGCATGGAGATACTCCGGAGGCGGTTATACAGTGATGCAACAAATGATGATCGACGCCTCGGGAAAACCATTCGCGGAATACATGCGCGACACGGTGCTCGCGCCGCTCGGCATGACGGCCAGCACCTTCGAGCAGCCGCTGCCCGAAAAGATGGCCGCGCTCGCCGCTACAGGCTGC
>DASZPK010000296.1:0-3339 GCA_035550335.1 Chthoniobacteraceae bacterium
GGATCGGTCTGATATCCGCAGCGATTCTGCCAGCAGCGTTTTCTTCCTTTTCCTCCAAGCTGGCGGGCAAGGTGGTCTGCGTCATGGTTTTCTTAATCAGCGTGGCAGCGGTATTGACGGTGGGCATCTTGGTGTTTTTTCTCTACGAGCTGAGATACATGAACTTTGGCCCGCCGCAAGCGGCGCCCGAAAAAGACCCGCGGATATTGTTTAACACAAGCGTGCTGTTCTTCCCGACGCTGGTGTATTTTGTCCTCTCTGCCGTTTGTTGCACTCCCTTGGTTTCCCCAGCTTCGTTGCGGAGGTGTGGAATCTGGCTTCACTTGATTCTGCTGCCAATCGCGCTGCTGCTATTGGTGATAACTCGGGATTATTGGTTCGAATATGGATACGTGTTGGATTTTCTTTCCATCAGTTTGCCATTTGGGCTCGTTTACGCCTTGCTATGGTTTCGAATGGCTGATCTGCGCCAAACCGCCCTGAAGAAAATTGCTAACCGATGATGTGAATCGGAGCGGTAGTTATGGTTACTTTGTCACCAACCCCGTCATCTTCACCACCTCGAAATCGCCCCCTTTCACCCGGTTTAGCGTGTTGAGGTTGTCGTCGTTCCAGCGCGCGTCGGGAGCGCCGCTGATGTACCAATCCGAGCCGTTGTCCGCCAGGATGAGGCCGTATTTTTTCAGCGCGGTGAGGATCACCTGCGCCTCGGGCGGGAATTTTGAAATGTCGAAGTCGGCCTTGAGCCGCACGCGCATGCCCATGGGCGGGAGGTTGGCGTCGTCCTTGTTGCTCGCGAAATGCGTCGCGGGCGGGAGATAGGCGCGACGGCTGTGTACGCATGTAAAACGCAACGCGTGGGTGATCGCTTTGCGTTCCATCACTTCATCGTAACGCACGAGGCCGGGAAAAACCGGCAGCCCGGCGGCGTCTGCGGAGGTCCAGCCGGCGGGGCGGAGTTTGTTTGAGTTGAGATCGAAAATCGCGCCGGAACCGGCTTTCCAGCTCTTGCCTCCATCAATGGGATGCGAGTTCCACAGCTCGTAGAGCTTCCAATTATCCCGGTCGAGCACCAGCACGTGGCGGTCGCCGTCGGATTTCGGGCCGCCCTCGATGGGGGCGTCGGGCGGGATGGGGTAGGGGCCGGGGTCGCTCTCATCGGCGTAATCGAATTTCACCGGCACCTTCGGTTGTGTGCCCGAGACGAGCACGTAAGGGATTCCATTCGGCGCGCCGTGGTAGGTGGTGCCGAAATCGGGATGCAACCCCTTGCCGAGGCCGATGCTCTTGAGCAGCGCCTCCGAGTTGGGGTCGACGGCATCGTGCGAGATGTCGCGGTTCCATGGGTTGTCCGCCGGGAAGACCTGTTTTCCTTGCAGACTTGCGCCGGGAGCCGGCCCGTCACCGGCAAAGAGGGGAAATGTAGTGGCGAGGATTGCCATGAGGGCGATGGGGGCGCTTTTCATAGGGGGGAGCATCGTAGCCGGAAGGCGACGCCATAGACAGCACATTTTGACGCCCAGCGCCGGACGGCTGTTGACAGAAGGACGTTTCTTCGGGTATTAAAGATGTGTCAGGTATCTCCACCCCAGGAACCCCATTTGGAAATCATTCATGAAAATTGAACGTCTTGACCACCTTGTTCTTACCGTGCGCAGCGTCGAGGACACATGCCATTTCTATTCCACAGTGCTTGGAATGGAGATTTTGTTTTTTGAATCCGGCAGGCGTGCCCTGAGCTTCGGCAACCAAAAAATCAACCTGCACGAAGCGGGCAGCGAGATCAAACCCCACGCCTCGCACCCCACCGTCGGATCGGCGGATTTGTGTTTCATTTCTGACACACCGCTCCCGGCGGTGATCGAGCATCTGCGCCCCTTTGGCGTGAAAATCATCGAGGGGCCGGTCGAACACATGGGCGCGTTGGGCAAAATCAAATCCATCTACTTTAACGATCCCGACAACAATCTCATCGAAGTGGGCGAATACGCCGAGCAGGCCGCTTCCTCCACCGATAAGAAATCGAACGTCATGGCCCCGCCACCGCCGATCTCCGCGGAAGTCGCGCTCCAGGCGCCGGATGTCGGCCTGCGGTTCAGCCCGCTTCCGCCTCCGCCGGCGATGAAGCCGGAAGTTGCGGTTCCCGTTGGTGCAGGTGGTGCGAAGCAATTCGAGCCGCTCCCGCCGCCGCCGCCGTTGAAGCATAGCTGAGCGCCAACAGCGCTTTTATTCGCGCCTCACATCTCAAATTTGTATCCCACCTCGCGGATCGTGAGCAGGTGTTTCGGATGCTGCGAGTCGGATTCGATGATGTTCCGCAGCGCGTTGATGAAGCGGTCGATGCTGCGCGGCGTCACGAGCTTGTCGTAGCCCCACACGGTGTTGAGGATTTCCTCGCGGCTGAATGCGCGGCCCGGGCGCTTGAGGAAAAAATGCAGCAGGTCGAATTCCTTCGGCGAAAGCGGCACCTCCTTCCCGCCGCGCGTGAACCGGTGCGCGGCGGTGTCCAGTTCGCATTTGCCAAACCGGAACACCTGCGGCTCCTCCTCGCGCCGCCTGCGCAGGAAGGCCGCGGCGCGCGCGAGCAACTCGCGGATGCTGAAGGGCTTGGTCACGTAATCGTCCGCTCCCACGTTCAGGCCGAGCACGATGTCGGATTCCTGCCCCTTCGCGGTGAGCATGATGATCGGCAGGTCGAGCTTCTCCTTTCGCACGCGCTGGCAGATTTCGTAGCCGTTGATACGCGGCAGCATCAGGTCGAGGATGAGCAGGTCGGGCTTGATTTTGAGCACGGCGTCGAGGCCCTTTTCGCCGTCCGTGGCTGTTTTAACAATGTAACCTTCGAACTCAAAATTGTCCTTCAGCGC
The DNA here is from genome assembly GCA_035550335.1 of Chthoniobacteraceae bacterium. Classification (GTDB taxonomy): domain Bacteria; phylum Verrucomicrobiota; class Verrucomicrobiia; order Chthoniobacterales; family Chthoniobacteraceae; genus DASZPK01. The sequence goes on from DASZPK010000296.1 coordinate 2,868, forward strand.
CCGGAGCATCGCGGGGTCGTCTTCGATGATGAGCACGGTTTCCATTTCAGGCGGCGGGGATATGCGTCGCGGGAATGCTTAGCAAAAAACGGCTTCCTTTTCCAAGCTCGCTCTCCACGGAGACGCTCCCGCCGTGCGCCTCGGCGATGTGTTTGACAATGCTTAAACCGAGTCCGCACCCCTCCGCGGAGCGCGAGAGTTTCTGGTCCACCTGGTAGAAGCGCTTGAAAATGTTTGCCTGTTCCGCCTTGTCGATGCCGATGCCGTTGTCGGTCACCGCAAAAACCACGCGGTCGCCGTCCCGGCCGGTCTCCACCGTGACGCGCTTTTCATCCCCGGTGTATTTCCAGGCGTTTTCCAGCAGGTTGAGAAGCGCCATCGCGAGCGCGTCGCGATCGGCCAGAACGGGCGGCAGGTTTTCGGCGGTGCGCGTTTCGATGCGCTGTCCGTCGGTCTTTACGCTCATCGCGTC
>DASZPK010000297.1:0-3832 GCA_035550335.1 Chthoniobacteraceae bacterium
AACAACAGCCAAAAACCAACAAAAAACACCCATGTCTAGCAGTAATAAACCAGCAACCACGGGCACATTGGGGCTCACCGGCCTGACGGTCAACGCGATGGCGCTGATCGCACCGGGGGCCTTTTTGTGGCTCACATTCCAGGAACAATCGCTCTACGGAGCGCCAGTGGCCGGCCAGGCCATGTGGTTCGGCATCCTGGCAGCGCTCGCGCTCTGCCTGGCTACCGCGTATAGCTACGCGGAATTGTCGAAAATCTATCCCGGCGCGGGATCGTCCTATCTCTACGCGGAGCAGGCGTTCCTTTCCAAAACCAAGGCTTACAAGTTTGCCCGCATCGTGAAATTCTTCACGGGTTGGGCCAGCCACCTCTATTACTGGGTGTATCCCGGATGCATGGTGGGTGTGACTGCGATTCTTAGCGGCTATCTGCTAAGTCAATTTTGCCCGGGCACGTTCAGTTCGTCTTACAACAGCCCGCTGTTCATGATCCTCTTCTGCGTGGCGTTCTCGTTCTTCGTGGCATGGATCGCCTCGCGCGGTGTGAACGGTTCGACCGGCGTGAACGTGGCGGTGAACGTGATCCAGATCACGGCGCTCGTCGTTTTCTCGGTGATCGCGATTAGTTATCGCATGAGCCACAAGCAGGGCGACCAGGGCTGGCACATGTCGAATGGCAACCCGGTGAATTACCTGGTTGATTCGAGCAATGTGACCGACAGCAACAACCAGCCGGTGCCCGACGCGTGGGCAAACGGCGACGCGAAGTATCAAGTCGATGACAAGGGCAATGTCGTGAAAGACAAGGACGGCAAACCCGTGGTGGCCATCAAGCAGCAGGACCGCCAGGTCACCAAGGACGACCTTAAGGACCCGAACGCCGCGATCCAAAAAGGCATCGCCGCGATGGGCCTCGGCGAAGGCGACCCCTATCCCGTGTGGCAGAAGGACGACAAGGGCAACCTGATCCTCAAGGACGGAGCCGCGCAGCCCGCGCCGTTCACGGTGAGTTACAAGCCGGAAGACGCCGTGAGCGGCTTCGGCACCCTGAGCCCGACCCCGGGTTCGACCTCCGCCGCGCAGGACCCGGTGACATTCAACTTCCACACTTCGGCCGGCTCGGTGATCGCACCGCACGGCATGTTTTACATGTTTGTCCAGGCTTGCGTGGCGATCCTGATCCTCGTGGGCTTCGAATCCGTCACCGCAATGGGTGAGGAAGCGAAGAACCCGAAGAAGGACGTGCCGCGGGCCATCCTGCTCTCGCTCATCATCCAGGGCGCGATTTGCTACCTGTTCGAGTATTTCGCAGCGAACTACCTGTTGCACAACGGTTATACATTGAGCAACGCCGGCGGCTCGGGCGCGCCGATTGGCGACCTGATGGTGCTCACCGGCACATGGCTCTTTGGCAGCGTGACCGCGGGCACGTGGTTCATGCGCATCCAGGCGTTCACCGTGTTCCTGGCGCTCATCGGCACCACGCTCTCGTGCATGAACACGGGCGCCCGCGTGACCTACGCCATGGGCAAGGACGAGGAACTCGGCACCCATTTCGGCCTGCTCCACGGCAAGACCGGCGCGCCGACCCGCGCGATCTGGGTGCTCGCGGTGCTCTCCGCGATCATCGGCATCGCCACGGTATCGCTCTATCTCGGCGGCCAGGGTTCGGACCCGGCCCCGCTCGATGACAAGTATCATAACATCTGGTACTCGTTCGGCATCTTCTCGCCGCATACTTATGTGACGATGCCCAACTCGCTGTTGATCGTGACGCTGATCAGTAACTTCGGCACGTTCATGCTCTACATGGTGACCTGCATCGTGACCATCGTGGCATTTGTCGAGCACGACCAGTTCCACGGGTTCAAGCACATCGTGATTCCGGTGTTCGGGACGCTGGCCAACGCGGCCTGCATGGCGTTTTACATCGTGGGACCGAAGTTCGTGGCAGGGATGAGCCCGCGCGAGCCTTACATCGCGCTCCTCTTTGCCGCGCTCTGGGGCATCTGGGGTGTCTTCTACTTCGCGATCGCCAGCAAGAAGAAAGCCAAGCCGATGTTCGTGGAACCGGCGAAAGCATAACCGATAACCAAAGGTCCCAAGACCTTGGCAATTTACTCCGTCCCTCCCCGCGTTGGCGCGGGGGTGGACCAGGAAAATATGGGGGGGACGGCCACATCCAAAACGATGTGGCCGTCTTTCCTTTGAACAAAAGGGCGCAAAATGAAAAAGATCGAGGCAATCATCAAGCCGTTCAAACTTGAGGAGGTGAAGGCGGCGCTGGCGGAGATCGGGGTGGACGGGATGACGATCAGCGAGGTGAAGGGCTTTGGGAGGCAGAAGGGGAAGAATGAGGTTTACCGCGGCACGGAATACCACATCGGGTTCATGCCGAAATTGAAGCTCGAAATCGTGCTCCATGATTCGCAGGTATCCGACGCCAGCGAGGCGATCCGCAAGGGCGCGAGGACGGGGAAGATCGGCGACGGGAAGATATTCGTGAGCCCGGTGGACGAGGCGGTGCGAATCCGCACGGGCGATGTGGACGAAATGGCGGTGTGAAAATTATGGAAGCGGGGATGACACGACCGAAGACAGGGCCTGGCCGATGGACAATCCCTCTCTTTACGGATATGGTTTTTCATGCAAAAGAGCCGTCAACCCCTGCATCGTCCGGTTTTCCGGGGGATTTTTTGAAAAGCATGGTTCCCGAATACGGACCATGGCAGAAAGCGACGACGGTGATTGCGGGGCAATCGCGCGGGTGGGTGCTGGCCGAGGCGCTGGCGCTCCTGGTCGTGGTGGGGGTCATCGATTTCATCACGGGATACGAGGTCACGGTGTTTCCGTTTTATTCCATCCCGATCCTTTTCGCGATGTGGTTCCACGGCAGGAACCTCGCGATTGCCATTTCCGTATTGAGCACGTTTTCGTGGTGGCTGCAGGACACGGCCTCGCACCATCCTTACTCGCAGGAGTGGTACCAAGTCTGGGACGCCATCGTGCGCTGGATGTTTTTCCTGCTGGTGATGGGCCTTGCCGACACCGTCCGCCGCCAGCGCGACGCGAACCGCGCGCGGATCGAGTTGCTGGAGCGCTCGCAGGAATTGGAGCGCGAGATCATCCGCGTGAGCGAACGCGAGCAGGAGCGCATCGGTTACGACCTGCACGACGGGCTCGGCCAGTATCTGGTCGCGATCGGGATGTCCGCCGATTCGCTGAAGGACGACTTGGAAAAGGAAAAGCTGCGCGGCGCGACGGAGGCGCAAAAAATCGCGGACCTGCTGCACAACGCCGTGGTGCAAATCCGCGACATCGCGCGCGGGCTTTCGCCGGTGGACCGCGACGAAGGCGGGCTCGAGGCGGCGCTGGAGGAGCTGGCGGACAGCGCGAGCCGGCTCTCGGGGATTTCGTGCTCTTACATTTGCGACGGGACAGTGCCGATGCTTGACAACGCGCAATCCGTGCATTTCTTCCGGATCGCGCAGGAGGCGATGAACAACGCCATCAAGCATGGCCGCCCGAAGGTGGTCGTGATCGCGCTCGAGGCCGGCAACGGCAACCTCACATTGCGGGTGACCGACGACGGCATCGGGCTCGACCCGGACAAAAACGGGAAGGGGATGGGGCTCAACATCATGCGGTACCGCGCGCGTGCGCTGGGAGGGACGCTGGAGATCCAGCCGAACTTCCCCACGGGCACGGTGATCACCTGCACGATGGCCCCGGGTGCGAATGTGGAAAACAGTGATTTAACAAAGTATGACACAAACCATAGCAACCAAGCAACGAGTGGTGATAGTCGAGGACCATCCGATGGTCCGCGACCAC
>DASZPK010000298.1:0-2976 GCA_035550335.1 Chthoniobacteraceae bacterium
CGTGGAATCCCATCCGTATCTCCCGGAATGGGAGTTATTGGACTATTGCCGGACGAACGGAATCGTGCTGCAAGCCTTCGCCGCGCTGGGTCACAGCAGCGAGCCCAATTTGCTGGCGGACCCTGTCATCACCGCCATCTCCAATCGAGTCGGCAAAACACCGGCCCAAGTCGCGCTCGCATGGGCCATCCAGCGCGGGACGGCGCTCCTCACAACTTCAAAGAACCCCAAACGCATCGGGGAAAACTTCGACGTATCCACCATCCCCGAAGACGCCATGCGGGAGATCAACGAGGGGATCAAGACGAGGATAAGGCTCAACGCCGTTGTGAAGACCGGCGTGCCGGGATTTATTCCCAGGGCAAAGTAAACCTGGGACCGCGGCAAATCAGCCATCCAGCGAGCGGCGGATGGTTGCCAGGAGTTGATTGAGGGCGAAGGGCTTTTGCAGAAAATTCTCGCCCGATTTCAACTCGATCTGCCGCCCCGCGATTTCCGCGCTGTAGCCGCTCACGAAAATGACCTTCAACTTCGGCCATTGCCGTTGCAGGCGGGCGCTGAGTTCCTGGCCGCTCAGGGCCGCGGGCATCACCAGGTCCGTCAGCAGCAGGTCCGCGGGCCGGGGTTCGTTTTCACAAATCTTCAACGCCGCCACGCCGTCGCCCGCTTCGATCACGCGGTAGCCATGTTGCTCCAGCGCCATGCGCGTGACCATGCGCACCTCCTCGTCGTCCTCCACAAGCAGGATGGTTTGCCCGGTGCCTCGCGGCTTTGTTTTCTTTTTTTCGGTCGCAGGGTCGGCCGCCGCGCAAACGGCCGGCAGGTAAATCTGGAAAGTCGTTCCGCGGCCGGGTTCGCTCTCGACCGCCAGAAATCCGCGGTGTTGTTTGACAATGCCAAACACCGTCGCGAGCCCGAGGCCCGTGCCCTTCCCCGGCTCCTTGGTGGTGAAAAACGGCTCGAAAATCCGGGGCAGGATCGCCGGCGAAATTCCCGCGCCCGTGTCGTGTACGCTCAAGCAGACATAGCGCCCCTGCCGGGCATCCGCGTTCACGCGCGCGAAATCATCGTCCACATTTTTCTCCGATGTCTCGATAACAAGCGTGCCGCCGCCCGGCATTGCATCGCGGGCGTTGACGGCGAGGTTCATCAGTACTTGATCCAGCATGCCCGCATCAGCCCAGGTGATCAACTCGGAGGGATTCAGATGCATTTGCATGTGTATGTCCTCGCCGATGAAACGTTGCAGCATTTTGGAGAGGTTCGTCACCACCTCATTCAGGTCGAGGTTGCGCGCCTGCATCACCTGCTTGCGGCTGAAGAGCAGCAACTGGTTGATGATCCCGGCGGCCCGCTCGGCGGCCAGCAGGATTTCCCGCATGGAGTCTCGCGCCTCATCGGGGACGGAATCGTTGCCCGCGGCCATGTCGGCGTGCATCATGATCACGGCCAGAAGATTGTTGAAGTCGTGCGCCACGCCGCCGGCGAGCTGGCCCACGGCTTCCATTTTTTGCGATTGGCGGAGTTGTTCCGCCAGCACGCGCTGCTCGGTGATGTCCCGGGCAACGCCCACAACGCGGCTGACATGTCCCTCGGCATCGCGCACCGAAAACGCCTTGTCGCGGATCCAGCGGATTTGGCCGTCGGGACGCACGATGCGGTATTCCTCATCGTAAGCGCCATCCACGTGCTGCGTCTTCGTGGCCTCCTTGATCTGTTCACGATCTTCGGGATGAATGGCATCAAGCCAGGAAGCCGGCTGGTCGTAGAGGCTCTGGCAGGAGCGTCCCCAAATTCTTTCATAGGCGGGGCTGATGTAGAGCATCTGGTTCTTGGCCGGATCGGTCATCCAAAATACTTCCTGGATGGTCTCGGCCAGGTCGCGGAAACGCTCCTCGCTGGCGTGCAATTGCTCCACCGCGCGAAGATGTTCCGCACGCTCATGCCTTTCCCGCAGCGCCCGGCGTACGGCCGGCGCCAGTTGCTCCAGGTTGTTTTTGATCACATAATCGGTCGCGCCCTCCTTGAGCATCTTCACGGCGCGGTCCGCCCCAATCGTGCCGGAGACAAAAATAAACGGGATGTCCGATCGCAGCGCCTGGGATATGGCGAGGGCTTCCTCGCCGCTGAACGCCGGCAGCGTGAAATCCGAAAGGATCAGGTCGAATTTCGTTTCCTCCAGCGCCTTGCAGAAATCCAGCTCCGTCTCGACAAACATAAATTCGCAGTTCAATCCCGAGGCATGCAGGGTCGATTCAACGAGTTTCCGGTCGCAGGGATTATCCTCGACGTACACGATGCGTATAGGCGGTTCTTTCGCGTACTGTTCGTTGTCCATGAGTCAACGTTCATTCGCAGGGGTAAACTGTCTATCATACCTTAGTATAATCCCTTACGACGCAGGTCACGCTTCCCGCTGAAGCGGCAGAATGAATTGAAAGGTCACGCCGAAGCCGGCGTTCCGGATTGCCTCGAGATGACCGCCGTGCGCTTCCACAATCGAGCGGCTGAGGGCGAGCCCCATTCCCAATCCCTGCGCCTTGGTGGTGTAAAATGCCTCAAACAAGCGCTCCGTCCCGCCCGGAGCAAACCCCACACCGTTGTCCTCCACCGCCACCACTACGAGCCCCGGGTCCCGTTGGCTGGTGCGGACCTGCAAAATCCGTTCCCGGTTCTCGACGCTGCCCAGGGAATCGAGCGCATTCATTACTAAATTCAGCAATACTTGCTGCAGTTGCACGCGGTCGGCTGATACATGCGGCAGATCCGGCGCCAGCGTCGTGAGGAGCGTGATGTGCCTGCGGGACAATTCGTGCTGCGTCAATGCCAGCGTCTCGCGGATGAGTTCGTTCAGGTCCACTGGCGCGCGCGATGGCTCGCCGTTTGTCATCAGCGCCCGGATGCGCGTAATGACTTCGCTCGCGCGGTTCCCGTCGCGCACCACCCGCCGCATCGCCTCGCGCGCCTCGTCGAGAT
>DASZPK010000299.1:0-5373 GCA_035550335.1 Chthoniobacteraceae bacterium
GTCAGCAGTGTTGCCGCGATCGGCGGCTTCCTCTTCGGCTATGACAGCGCCTGCATCAACGGCACCGTCGATGCGCTGAAACTGGCCTTCCACGCCAACAATGTGGGCAGCGGATTTAATGTTGCGTCCATGTTGCTTGGGTGCGCCGTAGGTGCATTTTTTGCAGGTGGAATCGCCGACAAATTCGGGCGTCGTGCCGCGTTGTTTGCCTCAGCGGTTCTTTTCGCCATCGGCGCCTACGGGGCGGGCGCTTCCACCAGTTCCATGATGTTCGTCGTCTTCCGCTTGATTGGCGGTGTTGCCGTGGGCGCGGCTAGTGTGATCGCCCCGGCTTACATCAGCGAGGTAGCACCGGCAGCCTACCGCGGGCGTCTCTCCAGTTTGCAGCAATTGGGAATCGTAACCGGCATTTTTTTCGCGCTGCTCATCAATTATTTTATCGCGAAGGCAGCCGTGGGCCACACGGCAAGCGGCGAATTTTGGATGGGCTATCAGGCGTGGAAATGGATGTTCTGGGTTCAACTCGTACCGATTGCGCTCTTTTTTCTGGGGTTGTTCACCATCCCCGAATCACCACGCTACCTTGTAGCGGCCGGCAAAGCAGACCTCGCCCAGGCCGTGCTGGCCAAAACCTCGCATCCCAAGGACGCCGACGCGAAAGTGGCCGAAATCAAAGCCACGCTCGCAGCGGATCATCGCCCCAGCCTGAAGGATCTTTTTGATCGCAGTTCCGGGAAGGTACATCCCGTCGTTTGGGTCGGCCTGATCATTGCGGCGCTCCAGCAGTTCGTCGGCATCAACGTGATTTTTTATTACGGCGAAGTGCTTTGGAAGGCGGCCGGCTCTTCCGAGGCCGATGCGCTGATACACAATGTCATCCTGGGCACCATCAATGTCGGCTCGACGCTCGTCGCCATTGCCTTGGTCGACAAATGGGGCCGCAAGCCGCTCCTTATCATGGGCTCCGTCGGAATGGTCATCACATTGGGATTGATGGCTTACATTTTCGGCACCGCTAAACACGGCGCGGACGGAAACTTGGACCTTGGCAATCTGGGCATGCCCGCGCTCGTTGCCGCCTGTGCATACGTTTTTGCGTTCGGCGTCTCTTGGGGCCCGATCGTCTGGGTGCTGCTTGGGGAAATGTTTCCCAATCAAATGCGCGGCGCCGCACTGGCAGTGTCGGGTCTCTCCCAGTGGCTGGCAAATTTTGCCATCACCATGACTTTCCCGATTTTGCTGGATAAATTCGGCCTCGGCGGGGCCTATGGGCTTTACGCCGCCTTCGCCTTGATTTCCATTTTCATCGTCATGGCCATCGTGAAAGAAACGAAGGGCCGCACGCTCGAGCAAATGACCTCGTAATTTCGCCTTGGGCTCAAACGCGATCAGCGGTCTTAAGTTCCGCGTCGCTCCAGCGCGTGGCGGACGATCTTCTCCAGGGCCGCAGTGGGATGGCCTTTCTGGAGGCAATCCGTGGCGCCTTGTTCCATCACCGCGGCCGCCGTTTTCTCACCGATTGAGCCGGAGAGGATGATGAATGGAATGTCCAGGCCGCGTTCCTTCAATAATTTCAGCGCGTGCAGGCCGCTGAACTGTGGCATGTTGCAATCGGAAAAAATCAGGTCCGGCGCCGGCTCGAGCTTTTCGAGATAGGCCTCCTCCGTGTCCACCCGCTGCCAGTCGAAATCGAACCCGGCACGGGTCAGCGCGCGCACCAGCAATTCCGTATCGAGCGGGTCATCCTCAACGATCAGGATTTGGATTCGTTCCGGCATGTCATCCCTCCACTTTTGGCGGCTGGTTGAGCAGCAGCCAGTACATTCCCAGTTTTTGAACGGCCTCGGCAAAGCGCTCGAAATTCACCGGTTTTACAATGTAACTGTTGACCCCGAGCTTGTAGCTTTCGGCCACGTCCTTCTGTTCCTTCGAAGAGGTGAGAACTACCACGGGGATGGTGCTGGTGCGCGGGTCGCCCTTGATTCGCTTCAACACTTCCAGCCCGTCGATCTTGGGCAGCTTGAGGTCCAGCAGGATCACCTTCGGGCCATTCTGAATCTGGCGCCCGGAATGTTCGCCTTCGCAGAAGATGAATTCCTCCGCCTCGGCGCCATCGCGCGCCACATGGATGCGGTTCGTGAGATTGGCCTTCTTCAACGCCCGCATCGCCAGTTCGAGATCCTGCGGCGAATCCTCGACGATCAATATTTCAACAATGTTATTTTCGTTCATGATTTTTGATTTTTTGCTTCAAGTAAAATAGAACGTCGCTCCCTTGCCCGGCGCGGCATCCGCCCAGATGCGTCCGCCGTGGCGGTTGACTATGCGCTGCACAATCGCCAGGCCGACGCCAGTGCCCTCAAACTCTTCCGAACGATGCAGGCGCTGGAACACCCCAAACAGCTTGTGTGCGTATTTCATGTCAAAACCGGCCCCATTGTCGCGCACAAAATAAACATTCTCCTCCTGCTCCCGCTTGCAGCCGATCTCGATGATCGCGGGTTTGCGGTCGCGCGAATACTTGATGGCGTTCGAAAGCAGGTTGATCCAGACCTGTTTCAGCAGGGCCGCGTCGCCCTGGCACGGCGGCAGGTCGCCGATGCGGATCTCGACTTCGCGCCCGTCGTGCTGCGGCTTCAGTTCCTCGAGGACATTCGCCACGAGGTTCGCGGTGTTCACCTCCTGCTTCGTCACCGGCTGCCGGCTCAGGCGCGAGAACGCGAGCAGATCGTCGATGAGCATGCCCATCCGCTGTGCGCCATTGCGGATCGTTTGCAAATAATTGCGTCCGCCCTCGGGCAGCAACTCGCCGTAGTCCTCCATGACTGCTTGGGAAAAACCATCCACGGCGCGCAACGGCGCGCGCAAGTCGTGCGAAATCGAATAGGAAAACGCCTCGAGTTCCCGGTTCGCCGTCTCCAACTCGGCGGTGCGTTTGGCGACGCGGTCCTCCAGTTCGGCATTGAGCTGGCCGACTTTCTCCTCCGCTTCCTTGCGCTTCGCGATGTCGACGCGGATGGCCTGGTCCTGCGCCTGGATCTCGGTGAGCATCTGGTTGAAGGCATCGGTGAGCAAACCCAGCTCATCGTTCCCCAGTTTTTTGGCGCGGATCGAAAAGTCCCGGCGGCCGGTGATGTCCCGCGCCGTTCCCGCGAGGGAAAGGATCGGCTGGGAGATTTGCTTTTGCAGCGCCTTGGAAAGCAGATACGCCACCACGATCGCGATGCCAATGGCCGTAACGGCTATCGCGATGGAGTTCCTGAGCCACTCGCCCATGATGGTCCCCGTATCGAGCTTGAGGTAGAGCGTGCCGAGCGTCCTGTCGCCCTGCACCACCGGCTGGAAACCGACCAGCGAAAGTTGCTGGTAATGATAACCCGTCGTCCCGGGTGCAGCCGGCAGGGAGGTGTCCGGTATGTCCGCGGGGTATTTTGCAAATAATTGCCCGGCCTTGTCATAGAGTGCGGCGGCAACGACGTGCTGGTTGGTCTTTAGCGCGTCCAGGATTTCCGTCCCGTCGCTCTGGTTGTCAAAGGCGAGCGCCCCGGTGCTGTTGGCCGCGATGACCTGCCCCACGGTGGAAAGTTGCTGGGTGGTGGTGCGCCGGAAGGTCAGGAATTCGTAAGTAAAAAACACCACGCGCATAAACACCAGGGAAACCACGCTGGTCGCCAGGATGATGATCATCAACTTTCGCTGGATCGGTGTGTCTTTGAATGCCATTGGCTGTTCCCTATTCCGCCGCCCTGAGCAGTTTGGAACTGAGCGTCAGGTTGGCGGCCTTAGCTGCCTCCCCGTTGATTTTAAACCGGATTTTGTTGTTTTCAGTAACAAAGCGGATGATGCCGCCATCCTTCGTAAAATCGTCGAGGTCGCTCACGGTCAAGATATCGCGCCCTTTCAACGCGGAAAGGACCGCCTTTGATTCCTTGCCTTCCGACTGGCTGATGAACAGGATGTGGCATGCCTTGATCTCGCCGACGCTGTGGTAATGCTGGATGACGAGCGGATGGCCATTGACCTTTTCGCCGCTTACAATTTGATCCAGGGATCCGCCAAAGGGATCGTCGCCGAGGATTCCGATCACCAAGGGCGACTGCGCCTGCGGGAAGGCATCCGGCGGCCACTCCACAAACTGGGAAAAGTTATAGAGAAACGCCGCCTTGACCTGGTATTCCTTGGAGGCTGTCTGGGCATGCAGGTTTTGCCAACCCACTGTCAGCAGCAGCAGGATGGCAAGGCGGATGCAGGGAAATATTTTTTTAGCAGCGACCACCCCCCGGGACACCGATGCACTTAGTATCGCCATGACACCTTTGCGTAAACGCTGCGCACGATTTCCTCCTCGTTGGGATTGAAGTAACCGTACTCGATATGTTGGGCATGCAGCAGGTTTTGCCCCACGACGGAGATTTCGAGCCTGTCGGTGGGGCGCCATGCGAGGCGGGCATCCAGTTCGAAGTAGCTCGGCGTGGTTTCGCGCACGGGGCCGCTGTCGGTAAGCAGGGTATCCACCCAGCGAAGCGCGGTGTCGAACTGGATGTTATGCGGCAGGTCGATGGACGACCGTATCGAGAACTGGTGCTTGGGATCGGATGTTTCGCCCAGCGCATTGTCGTAGTCCGTCTGGCCCGGCTTTACGCGGATATGCTCTTCGAGAAGATCGTAACCGCCATGCAGGCGCCATCCGTCGCAGACCTGGTAGTTGGCGCTCACTTCAGCGCCATAGGTGTATCCCCTCAAATTGTTCGCAAAATAAAGGGGCACGAGCGTGCCGGGGGTCTCGCTGATGCTCCGCAGGTTTGTATAATCGTTGTAAAACGTCGAGACGGATGTGGTGAACTTTGAGCCCAGCTTGGCGCGATAACCCAGCTCATAAGCAACCAGATCCTCAGACACAAAAGTAGGGGAGCCTTCCAGGATGGGGGACGAAGCGGGCTCCGCCAAATCCCGGTCGATGCGCGACGGCGTCCTCACCGCGCGGGAGATGGCGCCCCACAGCATCTGGTCGTCGTTCACGTTCCATTGGAGGCGCGCGCTGGGCTCGACTTCAAAGCCGGTGTACGAGTTATGCTCGATCTTCGTCCCGATGGTGAGGTTCACATTCCTCGCGATCGCGATTTCGTCCTGGACGAACCCGCTGTAAAGGTTCTGGTCCAGCTTCGGCGGGAGAAAGGCGAAGTTCTGCGTCTCATCGACCACGTCGTGTGTGAAACGATAACCCAGCCCCCACACAATCTGGTTGTGAGTGTCCAGCCTGATCCGGTGCTGAAAATCCAGGTCGTAGGTATCGAGGTGGTCGATCAAAGTTTGAGTGTTGGTGAGATAGGTAATCGGGTCATGCAGCGACGTGTGGTCGTAATAGAGTTGCAG
>DASZPK010000300.1:0-4978 GCA_035550335.1 Chthoniobacteraceae bacterium
CAGGACGCGGCTGCCGGCGCGCCCGTCGCGGTCAAGGACCTTACGCTGCAATTGAAATACGGCGCCAAGCCCGCGGTCGATGCGCAGTCCGCGTCGCCATCGCCCACGCCCGCCGCGGAACAAGCCCCGCAGCAGCAGCCCGCGCAACCGGACCCCGATGCCAGCCAGGTGCCCCTCCCGGATCTCCAGAAATTGCCGCCGCAAGGCGCATCCCCGGGTGCCGCGACCGGCAGTTGATTTTTCAACATTTTGATGCCAGTACATCCACAGCCAAACTCCCAACGCCCAATGAATCACTCTATGCAAAATCCCCCAGCCGGTGTGTCCCGGCTTAACCTGCGCGAGCGCGCCCGCGGTTTCACGCTCGTGGAAATGATGCTCGTGCTCGCGATGATCGCGGTGTTGCTCGGCACGGCGATTTATTACATGACCGGAAACCTCGATTCGGCGAAGTACCAGACGGCGGAGGGGGACCTGCACCTCATCACCACGCAGTTGAAGGGTTACGAGATGGAGAACGGTTTTCTCCCGACCACGGACCAGGGCCTGAAGGCGCTGGTCCAGGAGCCCTCCTCCGACCCGAAACCGAAGCACTGGCACCCCTGGTTTGAAAAGCTCCCCGAGGATCCGTGGCACAGGCCTTATGTCTACCGGTATCCCGGCGTGCATAATCCCAACGGCTTCGATCTCTATTCCTACGGCCCCTCGGGGCAGGAAAACGACAAGGAGATCGGCAACTGGGACAATACCGCCAAGCAATAACTCCGCCCGGAGGCCGGCCGGCGGGGCAGGGAATGCAAACAATGTTTAACACCCCGCGCAGGTTCACGGAAATAGGATTCACCCTCCTGGAGATGGTGCTGGTGCTTTTCATCCTCCTCGTGATCGCCGGGATGGCGATCCCGGCGACGACCGGCCTGGTGGCGCAGGAGCGCCTGAAAAGGCAGGCGCGGTTGCTGCAGGACTACGCGGTCACCGCGCGCAAACTGGCTGTCACCGAGGGGAGGCCGTACAAGATCGTGCTCGACCAGCGCGGATTTTCGCTGCTTTATTTCGGCGCGGATAAAACGAAAACGCAGGACGTGGCGGCAAGCGCCAAACTCGCGCCGGGCGTGAATTATGGCGTCCAGCATTGGGGGGAAGTCACGTTTTCAAAACCCGCGGGCGAGGCCTGGGTCTTCCGGCCCGACGGCATTTGCGAGCCGATCCGGGTGCATTTCGAAAATAACGACGGGTGGATCGAATATTCATTCAACCCGCTCACCGCCACCCCGCGCGACGAGGAGTATCATTTCCGGTGAAAACATTCTCCCACAGGCATGCCGGGGCGCGGGGCGGCTACATCCTCATGGAGGTGATGCTGGCCGTCGCGATTTTTGCCCTCGCGGGCGTGTCGCTGATGATCCTGTTGAGCGAGAGTATTTCCGCGGGGACCCGCGTGCAGCGCGAAACCCGCATCGTGTGGAACCTCGAGTCGCGCCTCAACGAAGCGCGGCTCGGCCAGCTCGTGGCCGGTTCGGGGACTTCCGTGCCGGATGCCGACGGGGTGGTGTATGTCACCGATGTCGACGTGCTGAACTTGAAAAACCAGAAGGAGCAGTCGCTTGCCGGCCTGTATGATCTCAAGGTCACGGCGCATTGGAAGGAGGAGAACCTCGCCCGCGACATGGAGGCGCGCACCTATGTATATCGGCCGTAGTACATTTATAAAACATTGCGCGCGGCGGGCCTTTACGCTCATGGAGGTCATGCTCGCGCTCGCCATCCTCACGCTGCTCGTCGGCTCGCTCTTTGGCATCGTCGACGCCACTTTTCGCGCGACACAGTCGCTGCGCGACCGGCAGGACCGGAACCGCGAGACCTCGGCCTTCCTCTCGCTCTGCCGCAAGACGTTCGCGAACCTGCCGGCGACCGCCAGTTTCCAGGCGCGCGTCGTTTCCGCGGGGCAGCATTCCTCCACCGAGTTGATCTTCCGCAATGCCCCGGGCCTGCTCGACTGGGGCGGGAATGAAAACGCTTATGCCTCCACCATCCTCGGCGTGCGCGTGGATGCCGGGGGCTTTTTGGGCATTGGGATTTTGCAGGGGACCGACGCGCAGACGGATGCTTATCTTGATGGTGGCGATGCGCCGCGGCCATGGTTGATCCTGCTTTCCGAATTCCACGATGTGAAATGGGAGTTCTACGACCCCGGCAGCGCCATGTGGGAGAATGACTGGACGAATACGTCCGCCCGGCCCACCTACGCGCGGCTCACGCTGGCCGCTGCGGGGGAGACCAACGAGTACGTGTTCCGGGTTACGCCGGTGGTGAAGCCATGAGTAAACAGCGTTACACATGCGGTTCCGCGCTGCTCATCGTGTTCTGGGCGATTGCCATCATGTCAATTTGCGTGCTCGGGCTGATCGGCTTCCTGTACTCCGATCTCGATGAGACCACCGCGCTCAAGAACGACATGCACGCGCGCCAGCTCGCGGGGGCAGGCGTCGCGGTCGGGATGCATCCCTCGGTTTCGCGCGGCGACCCGGTGCTGAAGCAGATGCTTTCGGACGGCGAGGGATTTGAGGTGTCGCTCCACAGCGAGGGGGGGCGGCTCAATATAAACAACGTGTTACGCAACCAGCAGTGGTCGGTCCTGCAAAACCTTTTCGAGGAGTGGGGACTTCCGGGGGACGAAATCATGAGCCTGACCAGCGCCTTCAAGGACCGCGCCACAAACAGCATCCAACCCAATTCCCTCCAGACGGACATTCCCCAGGTGGCCGATGACCCGGTCGTGGCCGTGAGCGGCACGAACGGCGTGCAGAGCATCATCCGTCTTTTCTCTTCCGTCGATGAGATGAGCACGGTCCCCGGCATGAACGATGTGGCGCAGGCCAGGCCCGACTGGCGCGATTATTTTACCGTCTGGAGCGACGGTCCGCTCGACCTGAACGACGCCCCGGCGGACCTGATCGCCGCCGTGACCGGCGTGGGCATGGAGCGCGCGCAGCAATTCGTCGATGCCCGCGTGGGTCCGGATGCCATCCGAGACACGCAGGATGACCTCGTCTTCACCGACCTCAATCAGGTGCGCTCGTTGCTCGGGATGTCGCAGGAGGAATTTGCGGCGATCCAGGGCATGGTCAGCATCCAGGATTCCACGGCGCGCATCGAAAGCACTGGAATTTTCGGCACTTATAAGCGAAAGATCACCGTGGTGGTTCGTAAAAACGTCACCCCGCCCGTCTATTTCCTATGGCAGGAAAAATGAACAAATCCAAACCAGGCGAAAAGCTGCTGCTCCGTCCCTCCGAGGGGGCGAAGTGGGAGGCTTGGGACGCCGTCGAGGGCGGGCATCCGCGTCTCGCGGGCGCGTATGACTCGCCGGGGCAGGCCGGGGCCTCGCCGCAATCGGTGCTGGCGATTCCGCTGCGGCAATTGTTCGCCGTGCCGCTCTGGCTCGCGACGACCGATCGCGCATTGATGCGCGAGATGATCTTCCTCCAGCTCGAACGCCGCGGGTTCGCGGCGGGGCGCAATCCGCGCGATTTGATTTTCGATTACCGCATCGTGGCTTCCGCGGACAATAAAACCCTCGTGCTGGCCGTGGCGTTGCCGGGGGGATTCCCCGCGCATCTCAGCATCGACGTGCGCGCGTGCGAGCCCTCCGCGCGGCTGCTCCCGCTGCCGGCCGACGCGATCACCCTCTGGCGCGAGGATGGCCGCATTGCGCTCGCGGTGACGCGCGGCGGGGAACTGGCTTACTTCCAGGTGCTAGGGGATGACAGTCTCTCGCCCGCCGCGCTGCTGGAACTGCAATGCGTGAAATTGCAGCTTGAGGCAGGAAACGTCGTCGAGCATGTGCGCGGCATCACGCTTTGGGGCGAATTTGCGCCAGCCGAAGTCGCAGCCGTCGGCGAGGCGCTGGGCCTTGGAGCGGCTGCAGCGGTGCTTCCCGCGCCGGTGCTGCCGAGCGAGTGGATGGACCTCACGCCCGTGCTCGTGCGGCGGAGCCGCCAGCAGGCGAAGGCGCGCGACCGGAAGTTTGCTTTCGCCGCCGCGCTTGCCGGGGCTTACATGCTCGTTTTGCTCGTGCTGGTCGCGAGGACGGCGTGGTATTCCATCGAGGCACGGCGCCTCTCCGCCGGGTTGCAGGAACACGAGGGCGAGGTCGCCGCGATCCAAACGACCGCGAGCCGCTGGAACGCGATGTCCCAGGCGATCGACCCCGACAACTACGCGCTGGAACTCCTGCGGTGCTGCTCGATCCCGCGTCCCGACGACGTGCATTTCACATTGTTTAGCACCGATGTCGGCACCATCATCATCCAGGGCGAGGCGTCGAGCAGAGCGTCCGCGTACCGTTTTGTCGCCGGCCTGAACAACAGCGCCGACCTGCGCGCTTACCAGTTCCAAATGCCGCCGCCCCCCACGCTGCCCAACGGCAACACCAAATTCCGCATAGAAGGGACCCGTTACGGTGCGAGCACTCACTAAACGCGAACGCACGCTGGCGCTCATGTTCGGGGGGACGCTGTTCCTCCTCGCGAACTTCATCGGCGTGAACGCCCTGTGGAAAAAGCAGGCGCAACTGCGCATGCAGGTCGCGCAACTGCGGGACGACCGCCTCATCGCGCAGAGCCTCCTCTCGCAGAAAGCGATGTGGGAGGAGCGCGAGAAATATCTCGATGCCACGCAGCAGCACATGAAATCAGCCGATGCGAATGCCGAGCTGATGGACATGCTCACCGCCAGCGCCGGCAAGCACGCGATCGTGGTGATCTCCACCGTCTTCACCGAACCCGACGCTTCGCACAAGGCCGATTACCAGCAGATCGCGGTGAAACTGACAGTTAGCGGCGCGCAGAAGGACATTACCGAGTGGCTCTGGGAGATCCAGCAGCCCGACAAATTCCAGGCCATCCCAGCCCTCTCAATGCGGATCGGAGCCGACCCGTCAAAAATCCTCTGCGATCTTACCGTGGCCCGCTATTAC
>DASZPK010000301.1:0-8307 GCA_035550335.1 Chthoniobacteraceae bacterium
TGTTGCTCGCCCCAAGCCATGAGCCAGTGCCACCAAAGCGGGTAAACCCACAGCGCCGCGATGGCAATGAGCAGCGCGGGTGTCCACCTCCGCTTCCAAATCAAGATCACCAGCGCGATGAGGACCGCGAGGAACGATAGCGCCATCGCCGCAAGAATCGCGAGACCTAGGACGGGGTGATATCCATCCATACTCAACCTCCCGCCACGATGCGGATGATCTCGATGCGGTCGCCGGCTTGGAGAGCGCGCGCGGGCCATTCGTCGCGGTGCAGGGCGAGACCGTTGTGCTCGATGAGGAGCGTGGGGACGGGGAGCGCGAGCATTTGCACGAGGGCGGCGATGGTTGCGGCCTCGATTTCCTTTGGCTCGCCGTTCAGGACGATGTTCACGGCTTTGCGGGGCTGGGCGAGTTTAGGATCGCCCGGTCCCAATCCTTCCACACCGGCTCGAAGCCTTTGCGGCGCAGGAGCGCGGCGATGTCGGCGGCGGAGCGTTCATCGGCGATGGCGAATTGCTCGGTTGCGACGGCGTCCGGCGGCTGGATGGCGGGTTCCACTTTTTTGCCGCGCACAGTCTGGTGGAGCGCGTCGCGGCCCTGGCCGGTGTAGCCGCCCGGCTCGGTGTGGCTGCCGGCGCTCATCATCGTGATGCCGAGCGGGATGAGCGCGTCGCGCAACTCCGCCGGTTCGCGCGTGCTAAGGACGATGCCCGCCTGCGGGAACGTGATGCGCAGCGCGCACACGAGCTGCACGAATTCGCGGTCGGGGATGAAATAGCGCGGCTCGAATCCGCCCGCCGCCGGGCGCAGGCGCGGCAGGCTCACGGTGAGGTGCGCCTTCCAGCAATTTTTCAGCAAATGCTCGGCGTGCATCGCGAGCGAGACCGCCTCCTCGCGCCAGTCCCACAGGCCAAAAAGCGGCGCGATGCCGATGCGGCGGAAGCCCGCTGCATAGGCGCGCTCGGGCGTGTCGAGCCGCCAGTCGTAATCCTTCTTCGGCCCGAACGTGTGCATCTCCGCGTAGGTCGGGCGGTGATAAGTCTCCTGGTAAACGATGAGCCCCTCCGCGCCCGCGTTCACGAGCGGGACATAATCCGCCGTCTCCATCGGCCCCACCTCCAGCGACACCGACGGCACCTCCGCCGCGAGCGCCTTCACGCATTGCTCGAGGTAGCCGTTGGAAACGAACTTCGGGTGCTCGCCCGCCACGAGCAGGATGTTGCGGAAACCCTCCTTCGCGAGATGCCGCGCCTCGCGCAGCACCTCCTCGATCTCGAGCGTCACGCGCAGGATCGCGTTCTCGCGGGCGAAGCCGCAATATTTGCACGAGTTGATGCACTCATTGGAAAGATAAAGCGGCGCGAAAAGCCGGATCGCCCGCCCGAAATGCTTCAGCGTGAGCGAGCGCGAAAGCTGCGCCATGGCCTCCAACTCCGCATCGCTCTTCGGGCGCATCAATTCCTCAAACCGCCGGATGAGCGGCGATTTTTCGAGATGGTCGATGACTTGGGAAAACGGCATGGCTGGGCTGAATCACCCAATATGAAATGCGTTGCGCGTGCTGTAAATGAAGAATCGGGGCGGCTTGCCCCGGTGCGGATTTTCCGGCAGAATGGTAGTTGTGCTCACCGTCACCGAATTCCACACCGCAAAACAGACGCTGGACCTCAGTTCCTGCACATGGGATGGCAGCGCGCATTTCGAGGACGTGACACGGATTCTCCTGGGAGAACGCGAGCTGTCGAACGCCTATGAGCTCATCGATTGGACCGAGCTTGACGCTGTCCATTTCATCGTCTGCGACCTTTGCGGCATGGGGGAGGGGGCTGGAGTGGCAGCCATGCGAAATCTTCCGGACGGTGTCATCCTCATAACTCCATATGAGAAGCGTCTTCAAAATCCCGGATTCGAGTTTCTCTATACCCCGCTCGAAGCCGTGCGCAAATCAGGGAGTTTATTTTTCCCAACCGCATTCTACGCAAAGCTGCGTGAGGCGTTTTCGGCGTTTCCCGACCGCGAGCAGATACCCGCCCTCTACACTTACGAAGCGTTGCGCATGTTTCAATCCGATGCGCCATTCCATCTCCTCGACAAGGGCTTCGATGTCTCGCCTGCCAGCACCCGCCCGGTCGTGGCCGCTTCGGAGGGCGAACTCGGGACTTACGAAGCGCTGCTCGCGTCCCTGTTTCCCGTCAACGCCCCGCCGGTGGTTCCCGTGGATGCGCGCGTGGATGCCATCCCGCCCGGCGCGAAAATCATCAGCCTTTACGTGGATGATGAGCCGGGAATTCCGGAGTGGCAGGCATTCGTCGAGACCGATGGGATCGGCCTTCGGCTTTCCGAGAGGCATCAGTTGAAGCTGGGGCAGGGGAAATGAGCATCGATTTCGACCGGCTCTGGCAACACGTCTCCGGGCAGTTTTACACGAACGGGTTTTCCCTCCACGGCCCCGACCACTGGCGGTGCGTGGAACGCAACGGCCTGCTGCTCGCCACCCGCTCCGGCGCGGATGCCACGGTGGTGCGGCTCTTCACATTGTTTCACGCCGTTGTTTTATCAAGCTAACAATTCATCGAAGAAAATCCCCCATGAGCGACGCAGGTAATGACTTTAGAAGTTGCGTCGATGACTCAGATTTATTGGCTGGTAAAGGCCGGATGGATGTTTGATAAAGTATAACAATCGTTCCCTTCGAATCATGAAAATACCCATCATCGCCTGTTGTCTCCTATTGCTCCCGCTCTTTGTGCGCGGGGCGGATTCGCAAATCGATTACGGGCAAATCGGGACTGCGGTCGAAATCATCGGGCCGCTCGGGAAGCCGCTGGGCAAGATGATAAAGATCGAAGGGACTTTACTCGAGTCGGGCCGCTCAAAAGCAGAAGCTGATTACGGTGAACGGTTCATGGAGGTGAAAAAGGTGCAAGGAGTCCCGCTCAAGAAACCGGTTACGATTGAATTGAAGGAAGGTGGCGGCCTGCGCCTTCCCAAGGGAATGGCGAACGTGGCGTTTACTGGCTATGAAAGCGGCGGATTTTCCGGGCTGCCAGCCGGAACGGGCACATTGGTCCAATCGCGGGGCTGGGGATTCGAAGTCTATTTTGTAGTGACGCGCATTGACAAATAGCGCGGACGAATGCGTCGCGAACATCCGTATTGATGCGGAGCGCAGCGCACGTTCCATTTGCAAAACCGCCCATTTTGCCCCATCGTGCAGCGTTCGTTATGCATATCACGCTGCTGAAATCGAAGATCCACCGCGCCACGGTCACGGGGGCGAGCCTCCATTACGAGGGGAGC
Organism: Chthoniobacteraceae bacterium; assembly: GCA_035550335.1. GTDB lineage: Bacteria > Verrucomicrobiota > Verrucomicrobiia > Chthoniobacterales > Chthoniobacteraceae > DASZPK01. The sequence goes on from DASZPK010000301.1 coordinate 3,301, forward strand.
ATGACCATTTCCGAGGACCTCGCCGAGATGGTGGGGCTCATGCCTTACGAGAAAATCCTCATCGGCAACATGGCCAACGGGGAGCGGTTCGAGACCTACGTGATCTACGGCGAGCGGGGCACGCAGCAGATCCAGCTCAACGGCGCGACGGCGCACCTGGGCAAGATCGGCGACCGGCTCACGATCATGAATTTCGGCTCCTACACGCCGGAGGAGGCCGCGAAGCACAAGCCGCGCGTCATCGTCCTCAATGAAAAAAACGAGGTCGTGCGCTATGATGCCGGCGCGACGGGGCCGGAGCTGAAGGTGATGCAAAAATCATGAACCCCATATTCTACGGACATTTCGCGCTCGGGCTTTACCTTGGGCTGGTATTTGCGGCGCTGGCGCTCTACCGCGTGGTCCGGCTCAAGTTCGAGCTCGCCAATTACAAAAAGCATCTCAGCAACAAGCTGGAGATCGAGGCCGATCACCTCGGCAAAATGAAGAAGGAGCACGAAAGCGTCCGCAAGGAAAACGAAAACCTGCGCATCAAGGTCGCCGGCCTCAACGAAAATCCCGACCGCCGCGTCAAGCGCGACCTCGAGGTCTACGCCCGCGCGGAGAAGCGGATGCTTGTTTCCGTGCCCGGATTCGCCCCGGCGTGGGAATCCGCCAAGAGCGCCGCTCACGCCGAGTTGCAGGACGAGGAAGCCGGCAAAGCCCCGCCCAAGAGCGTTTTTTCCAAAATTTTCGGCGGCACGCCGGATGCCGGCTCGACTCCAGCCAAGGCGCTCACTGATTCATCGCAGCCGGGCCAGCCATCGTAATCGAACTGATCGCTGCTGGATGTTCCGGGGAGGTTACGCGTCCCGCGTGACGTTTTCCGGCGTCCCGCCGGGAAATAAAAATGGGCGCCGTCTGGAAATGCGACTCTCGATCCACGAGAGCGCAATCGATGCATTGGCAAGCTCGGCGCGGGAGACGACATCTCGGTTTGTTCCCGGCGGGACGCCGGAAACTGGACACGCGGGACGCGTATCCTCCCCGGAGTTTGCTTCGCAACCGCTGCCTGGCTATTTCCGCAGCTTCGGGTCGCGACCTTCGTCCATGTCGATGTAGTCGAAGAACGTCTGGATGTCGTCCCGCCCGGGGAAACCGCTTTCGGCCTTGCGCTGTTGCAGGCGCTCGGCGGCCTCGTCGTTCCAGCCGCGTTTGCGCATGAATTCATTCCAAATCTCGATTTCATCCTGGGACGGCTTGCGGCCATTGGCGAAGGCCCATTCAAGGATTTCCCAGTCGGCCCCGCCCTGTTTCACGCGCTCAACAAGCGCCGGGTATTGAATGCCAAGAAATGCGAGGCAGCGCTCATCGAATCCGCCGCCGAGGTTCGCGTGGAATTCCCCCGGGAGCGCGCCCTTGGCGTGGAGGCGGATTTTATCGAGCATGCGGCCAAAATAAAAGATGCCGCCGGTTTTTTCGTAGGGGCTGCGGAGTCCGGGAACGTTCATGCGCCGAATCTAGAAGTGCAAAGTGGAAAGTGAAAGTGGAAAGTTCTTCCTCTGCGCCTCAGCGTTTCTGCGGTTACTTCCTCTCCCGGACTTGTCTTTTTCCCGGAACCTGAAAAGATTCGCCGTAGCGCATGAGTAAAACATCACCCGACCACCCGCACGGGACTTCGAAGGCCGGCGGCAACCACGCCAATTGGTTCAAATTCTGGGGGGTCCGGGGGTCGATCCCGACACCGGGAAAAAGCACGGTGCATTACGGCGGCAACACCTCCTGCATCGAGGTGCGCGCCGATGGCGAGATCATCATCCTCGACGCCGGCACCGGCATCCGCCCGCTCGGGAACGCTCTCATCGAGGAGTTCAAGGGGCGACCGCTCAACATCACGCTCCTCATCTCGCACACGCATTGGGACCACATCCAGGGCTTCCCGTTTTTCATGCCCGCCTACAACGCCGCCAACAAGCTCCGCATCCTCGGCTATGAAGGGGCGCGCGCGGGGTTGGCGACCACGTTCGCCGGGCAGATGGAGAGCCCGTATTTCCCCATCGCGCTCCAGCAGATGCCCGGGCACATCGTCATCAACGAATTGAAGGAGCTGAAATTTTCGCTCGGCAAGGTGCGCGTGCAGGCCTGTTTTTTGAATCATCCGGGCATTTGCGTCGGCTACCGCGTTTACACCGGCGGCGGCGCCTCGGTGGCCTACCTGCCCGACAATGAGCCCTACGGCCACCGCCATCTTCCCGAGGAAGGCGGGGATGACGATGTCAAGATCGCGAAGGAGCCGGTGCTCGAGCGCGAGCTGATCGAGTTCATCAGCGGGGCCGACGCGCTCATCCTCGATTCGCAATACGATGACGACGAATACGAAAAGCACATTAGTTGGGGTCACGGCTGCGTGCGCGATTCCGTGGCGCTCGCCCTCAAAGCCAAGGTGAAAAGACTGTTCCTCTTCCACCACGACCCGAACCACGACGACGAGCACGTGAACAAAATGCTCTCGCACGCACGCCAACTCGTGCGCGACGCGGGCGCCCACATGGCCGTGGAAGCCGCGCGCGAAGGCGAGCAGGTGGGATTGGGATGATTTGCAATTCCGGACAGCGCGCGCGCCAGGATTCCAATTGCAAATTGCAAATTGCAAATTGAAAATCACGTCAGCTTCACCGCCGCCGCCTGCGCTTTGAGGCAAAGCTCCGCGGCCTTGAACGCATGTTCCTGCGTCATCGCTTCCTCGGTGCGGCTCAGGCAATCGTGGATGAGCTTGCCGAAGAACGGGAAACCGACCTTGCCATCGAGGCGGAGATGGCGCTCCCCCTTGTCGTTCACGAGGAAAAGATGGTCGCCGGTGGTCTCGGTCGCGATGTTCGTGTATTTGCGCAGCTCGATGTAGCCTTTCGTGCCGAGGATGAACGTGCGCCCGTCGCCCCACGTGCGCAGTCCCGCGGGCGTGAGCCAGTCCACGCGAATGTAATTGGTCGCGCCATTATCTGCGACAAGGCTCGCTTCGCCAAAATCCTCGAGATCGGGATATTCCGGGCTGGCGAAATTGCCCACGCTCGCGCTCACCACGCGCGCATCCTTTGCGCCTGCGTAAAAAAGAAACTGCTCGAACTGGTGGCTCCCGATGTCGCACAGGATGCCGCCGTATTTGGCCTTCTCGAAAAACCACGCGGGGCGCGTCGCGGCATTGAGCCGGTGCGGGCCGAACCCGGTCACGCTCACCACGCGCCCGATAGTCCCATCCTCGATGAGCTGGCCCGCGAACACCGCGCACTCCACGTGCAGCCGCTCGCTGTAATAGACCATGTATTTTTTGCCCGTCTCCGCGACTTTTTTCCGTGCGGCTTCCAATTGCGCCATTTCGGTGAACGGCGTTTTGTCGGTGAAATAATCCTTCCCCGCATCCATCACGCGCAGGCCCAGCGGGCCGCGCTCGCTCGGCACCGCAGCGGCAGCCACGAGATGGACCTCATTCTTTTCCAACAATTCCGCTTCGCTCCGCAGCGGCTGGGCTTTGGGGAATTTTTGGCGGAACGCCTCCACCTTTTCAGGGTCGGGATCGTAAACGTAGCGCAACTCGCCGCCGGCCTCTGTGAGCCCGTTGCACTGGCCGTAAATGTGGCCATGGTCGAGCGCCATCGCGGCAAATACAAACTCGCCCGGCTGCACCACCGGTGCGGGTTTGCCCTGCGGCGCGTAATTCATCCCGTCGGATTTCTCCATAGGAATCGAGTGTAATCATTTCGCGCGCCCGCGGTAAACCGAAAGTGTGCGCCGTATTTCACGCGCCCACGAAGCGCAGCCCGAGCTCGATCCAAAACGGAATCGTAACAATTCCCACTGCGGTGGTTGCGAGCACCACTTGCATCGCGGTATCGGCATCGCCGCCGTAGCGTTTCGCCAGCACGAGGGAGAGCATCGCGGCCGGCATCGCCGCCTGCACGACAATCACCCGTTTCAATTCCGCGGGGCAGGGGAGGTAGCGCGCGATGAGCAGGAAAAGCACCGGCAGCACCAGCATCCGCATCACGCATCCGGCGAGCGCCGCGATGCCCGGCGTGCGCGGATGATTCTGCACGAGCAAATCCGCGAGCGATGCCCCGGTGAGCAGCAGCGCCACGGGCACGTAGCTCTGCCCCATCCTGTGGATGGGCGCGAGCGCGAGCGACGGAAACCACGCGGTCCCGTGGCAGAAATTCAGCACGAGCGAAATCACGATCGCGAAAACGGGCGCATTGATGAGCCGTTTCCATGCGCTCGTGTGCGCGTCGCGCGGCGTGAGCATGTAAATGCCGGCGGTCCAGAACGCCACCTCAACCCCGAGGTTGTGGGCAAAGAGCATCCCCATCGTTTCCTTGCCGAAAAACTTCTGCACGAGCGGCACGGGGATGTAGCCGTAATTGTAAATGCCGGTCGAGAAAACAAACGTGCGCGCCTGGCGGTCATTCAGCGGGAGCAGCTTCGCGCACGCGGCGCAGAGCGCCAGCCCCAGCACGATGGTGCCGAAGCCCACGGACGGCGCGAGCAGCACTGTGCCGAGGTTGTTTAACGCTTCGTTGCCAAGGATCGAATCAAAAATCAGGCAAGGCGCGAGCAGGTTGATCGTGAGCCGGATCAGGCTCTGGTCCGATTCGGTGGTGAGCCAGCCCACGCGGCGGACCACGAACCCCGTCGCGATAAGGATGAAGACGGGCGACACGCCCCCCAGCAGGCTCCAGTATTGATGCTGCATGCGCGGTTAATCGGGAGACACGAGCAGCTTCATCAAATGCTGGCCCGCGACCGAGAGCTCCGCATGGTCGCCCTTGCCCGTAACGACATCGCGCGTGAGCGGCGAGTAGTAGTATGGCGAGGGCTTCACCCACTCCAGCACAGCAGCGTCGATCTTGCGGTCGCTTGGCGCGATGTGCAGCGGCACGCCCGATTGGGTGAACGAAACCTCCCACGACGGGGGATCTTCCGCCGGCTTTTTCGTGAGCATCCACGGGTAGAATTTCGGCAGGTCGAAGTGCGCGG
>DASZPK010000302.1:0-4336 GCA_035550335.1 Chthoniobacteraceae bacterium
GAAACCGAATTGAAGAAACGGGCCATGAGACAACGCTCCGCTGGCAAAATCAAGCCGGGCGTCGAAATCGACGCCCGCCCCACGAGCGGCGCGCCGATCAATCTCGACGCAATGCTCCACGCGCCCGTGAACGAATCCGGCGTCATTTTTTTGTTCGGCATCATGGCGCGGCGATTGGGATTCGTCGTCGATTCCCTGCGCGCGAATTTTCCCGATTGCCACGCCAAGCGCGAAATCCGTCCCGGTGTGTGGAAACCCGTCACAATCGAGTTTGAATTCGAGAGCCGCAATTTCGAGCTTCACCGCCACCCGATCGATGGATGCGACATCATCGTCTGCTGGAACCACAACTGGCCGGATTGCCCGAGGAATCTGGAGGTGGTGGAATTGAGCAAGGAGATCGGGAAATTGCAGGGGCGTTCCGATCCCGTGCTTGCTTGATTGTCAGTCTGCTTGCTTGCGGTCTAAGTGGGACAACGAGGACGTTGTCCCTGCCAGCTTTCTCGACACACCGCGTGGCTTGTTTTTTCTTCGTGGCCCTTCGTGTCCTTCGTGGTTAATCCCTGCCTTCCAGCGATGCTGGAAATCGTGTATGGGATAAGCTACCGTCGTCGGTGCCATGGCCCAATTTCCATTCACCGATTTGCACAGCTTCAAAGACTATGTTGGTTTTGTTAAGTTGTGTTCGCCTGATGAGTTTCCGTTTCGCGACGGAGCTTCTCCTGAAGAACAGTGGACGCTCGATTTGGCATTTAAAGGTCTGCGCTTCGGACTGGCGCTCTCAGTGAAGGAAAAGGGCGAGCGCCCAGCATTTGAAGAATGCCGCCGATTAGTCGAGGACGCATACAAACATTATCGCGATGGAGATAAGAGGCAGGGGTTTTTCGCGCTTGAAGAGGTGTGCAAGCTACTACGAAAAATACCCTCCCATTAAGCGGTAACGGACGAATGAACAGGGTCGGTCGTTTCAGGTGGCCCCTGCCAGCTTTTTCGACACGCCGCGCGGCTTGGTTTTTCTTCGTGGCCCTTCGTGGTCTTCGTGGTTAATCCCTGCCTTTTATTTCGCTGCGGCCTTGGGCTGCGTGGCGGGCGGGTTGTCCCAGTAGAACGTGATGATGAGCTTGGTGGCGGGGGAGCTCATGTAGGAGGCCTGGCCGGCGAAATCGTCGTAGCAGAAGCCGTAGGCTTTGCCGTCGACGGTATGCTCGTGCCAGAATTTCGCGTAGAAGTTATACGGGAGCTGCTGGTAGAATTTGGTCGGGTCGAACCAGTCGCCGGGATCGGCGGCGACATGCCGGTTGAACGCGGCGCAGAATCCCGGGCTGCCGCCGAGGATGCCGGAGCCTTGCAGGATTTCCTTGGTGGTGGGTTTGCGCGGGAGCGTTTTGTCCTTCTCGCCGGGTTTGGAGAAAATGAGGGCGCCGTTCTCGACCTTGCCGGTCCAGCCGTCGGGGAGTGTTTTCGGGGTGGCGTATGTGGCCCAGATTTCATCGACGTATTTGTCGAAGTAATCGGCGTGCGGTTTGCCATCGCCCATGTCGCCCTTGCGCGGGGAACCGATGCGCCTGTCGCCGTCGACGCACGCCTGAAATTCGGGCGGCGCTTGTTTTTTGAAGAGCTCAAAGAGCGCCTTGCGCGATTCCTTGATGCCCATGATCTGCGACGAGCCGTCGGCCTTGAAAAGCTCGATGGTCATGGGGAGGGCGAAGGCGTCGACGTAGGAGGTGTTGCCGTTCCAGCTCGCGTTTTGCGTGTATTCGATGAAGTCGGAATACGTGCCCTGGGCGTTGGTGAGCTTGAAGGTGATGCGCTGGGCGGGCTTGTTTACGATGGGGTGGGATTTCGCCTGGGCCATGGTGAAGGTCTGGCCGTCGATGGTGTAGCTGATCTGGTCGTCGGTGAACGCGCCGCCGGTGGCGTTGACGAATTGATAGAAGTCGCCCGGGTTGCTGGTGGCGGAGCCGGATGCGGCGGGGGCGGGGGCTTGCGCGCGGAGGTGGGTGGGGGAGACGAAAGCCGCGAGGGCAAGGGCGGCGGCGAGGAGGGATTTTTTGACGGGGGTTTTCATACAAGAGTACTATGCGGAACGGCGCGCGCATCTTGCAAGATGGAAAGCGGCGTCCGGCAGGGGGCCTGAATCTTTAAACCTTCGTGGCCCTTCGTGGTTGGCTCCGGTGATTTATTTTGTAGCTTCCGCCTTGCGCACCAATCTCCCGTACCTCACAAAGCCGAGAATTCCAAGCGCCAGCCAAAGCGCCGGCACGCCCGATGCGATCAGCGTCGTTTTCCAATCCATCTCCATCACGTGGCAGCCATACAGCGCCAGCCCCATGAGCGCAAGGCTTACCGGGATGATCGTGATTTGCTGTCCCCGCCTGCGACGGTAATAGGCCGCATCGTACCCGGTGGGGACGCCTTGCGTTTCTTCATCGCTGCCCGCGTCCCGCACTTCGGCCGGCTTCAAGCCCTTGTCCTTCAAGGCGCTCTCCACGGCGGACTGCGTTTCGCCAAGCATTTCGCCGAGGACCTTCCGGCCCTTTTCGTCGTACGCGAGGTAATAGAATCTGCGCATGGTTCTTTATTCCGTTCCTCGTTCCCAGGCTCCAGCCTGGGAACGCACTTGTCCTGGAGGCTCCAGCCTCATCGCAAACGATAGCACACATTGTGTTATGCCGCGCCCCGTCGAAAACCTGAACACGGAGAAGCGCATCTTCATTCCGAAGGCGGCGCGGGCTTCGGTTTGTGCTCCTGGATGTACTGGCTCAGGCTTTTGGAGAGCGTCACGAAATCCGACGGGATCATGAGCACGGTGGTGCTGTTGTTCTCGGCGCCGACCTCGCTGATCATCTGCATGCGGCGCAACTCGAGCGCGGCGGGGTTGCCGGCCATCTGCTCGGAGGCTTGCGCGAGTTTTACCGAGGCCTCGAATTCGGCCTCGGCCTTGATGATGCGGGCCCGCTTCTCGCGGATCGCCTCGGCCTGCATGGCCATGACCTGCTGCATGGCCTCGGGCAGTTCGACGTCCTTCATCTCGAAGCGCTCGACTTCCACGCCCCAGACGGTGGTGGAGGATTCGACGCCATCGCGCAGGAGCGTGTTGATTTTGTCGCGGTGCTGGAGCACTTCGTCGAGGTCGTGCTGGCCGATGATGTTGCGCAGGCTGGTGAGCGCGAGCTGGTACACCGCGGCGCCGGCGTCGCTCACGGCGATCACGGATTTCGCGGCGTCGATGATCCGGTACCAGAGCACGGCGTTGACCTTGATGGTGACGCTGTCGCGCGTGATGGTCTCCTGCTGCTCGGCTGCGACGGTGCGGATGCGGATGTCGATGATGACGGCGCGCTCGATGCCGAGCGGCACGATCCAGAACAACCCCGGCCCGCGTACGCCGACAAAGCGCCCGAGCCGGAAGATGACGCCGCGCTGGTATTCCTGCGCGATGCGCAACCCGGAGATGACGAGGACGAACGCGAGGATGACAACGGGTGTTATAACAGGGTGGGTTTGGATGAATTCGAGCATGGGACTCCTTGTTGTTAATGATTACTTTGCATGACGACCGCGCATTTCAATTATTCATTCGATTGTTCTTAATTTGAATCCATGCCGGAAATTGTAGAGTCCGCTGTCCTGAGCGGAGGCGACTGACGTGGCTGGGAAACCTCGTGGCGATGCGCCCCTCCTGCGCTGAGGACAGCGCACGCTACAACGGTTCGTGGATAGTTTTTTGCAAATCATTCATTCATTTTTCGCGGATATCACGTGCTCGTGCTCGCGGAGCTGCTGTTGCGCGCGGCGCGGCGCCACATGAGCGCGGCGAGCCAGAAACAAAACAACTGCCCCGGCTCGGACAACTGCGGGCCGCAGTCGATCGTGGAGGCGCGTGTAAGAAAATGCTCGGGGGCGATGGAGCCGATCTCCGCGCCGTTGTGCAGGATGTCGAAGCTGCGCATGAGCGGCACGGCCTTGAGCTGGAACGCGCCGCCGGGTTCCTGGATGTTGAACACGCGCGTGAACGGGTTGGGCTTCACCGCGCGCGCATAAGTGCCGGCGCCGTTTTCCATGGTCCACTCGCCGCTGAAGGCACCGTGCTTGCGGACTTCGTACTCGTCCGCTCCGTATCGGATGCTTCCCTGCTCGGTGAAGAAGTTGAAGTTGAGTTGCGCGCCGCCTGCGGCGCCTCCAAGGACGCTGAAATCCCAGGAAAAAAGCGATTGCGGGATGCATTTCATCATAAGGTTTTAATTTGTCGTTTGTGTCACAAACCCCACCCGCGGGCGTCGCGCGCGGAGACGACGCGGACTTCGGACGAGGCGTATTTTTCAGGGCTGAATTC
>DASZPK010000303.1:0-10184 GCA_035550335.1 Chthoniobacteraceae bacterium
ATCCCCCACGAATTTCTTATCATCCTCCTTGATCGTATACGTCGTGAAAATCGGGTAGACGGAGTCGAGCGGAATATCCTTGTCGATCTTGCCATTGATCGGCAACCCGTGCGCCTGCCGGTAACGGTCGAGCGCCTGCGCCGTGAACAATTTGCCGCGCCCATCGATCTTCCCCGGCCCGAACATCTGCTGGTCGAGGAAAATCTGGAGCCGTGTCATCACCTCCTCGTCGGAAACCGGCTCCGCCTTTGCAGCCTTGATTTCCTCGCCGGGAGTGGCCGCCGGCGCGCTCGTGCTGGCAGGCGAGGGGGCGGGCGTAACCGCCGGCCCCTGCGTGCTCGCCGGGCTCGGCGCGGGCGTGATTGTCGCCTCAGGTGCGGCGGGCGCGGCAGGCGTGACAGGTTCCTGCGCCAGGCTGGAGACGGCTCCCAGGCAGATGAAACAAAAAATGTTCAGTATTCTTCTCATGATTCAAGGCGCGTTTTTTTCCGACGTATCGGGTTTGACCTTATACGCCAACTGACGACTTAGCAACCATCTGACCCCCAGCATATCCAGCGTAGCCTTCACCGCCCGATTTCCGAGTCCGTACTTCGAGACGCCGAATTTGCGGGGGCGATGGTTTACGGGGACCTCGGTCAGTTTGTAGCCGGCGCCTTTTACGAGCGCGGGGATGAAGCGGTGCATGCCGTAGAAGGGCACCAGCGCGCGGCGGCATTCGGTGCGCATCGCCTTGAGCGTGCAGCCGGTGTCGCGCACGCCGTCGCGCGTGAAGCGGCTGCGGACGAAATTCGCCACGCGGCTCGTGATCCGTTTTACGACCGTGTCCTTGCGTTTCGCGCGGTAGCCGCACACGAGGTCGTAGCCGTTGTCGATTTCCTTGAGCAGCTTGGGAATGTCGGCGGGGTCGTTCTGCAGGTCGCCGTCGAGCAGCACCACCACCTCGCCGCGCGCGGCGTGGATGCCTACGAACATCGCTGCGCTCTGGCCGGCGTTTTTTTCAAATTGCAGCACCCGCACCCGCGGGCTGCGCTCGATTTTGGAAAAGGTCGCGTCCTTCGAGCAATCGTCCACGAACACGATTTCGTAATCCAGCCCCGCCAGCGCGGCGGTGAGTTCCTTTTGCAGGATCGGCACGTTTTCCTCCTCGTTGTAGAGCGGGATGACTACGGAGATTTTTGGCGTGGAGGACTGCGGTTCGGTCATAGGGAAACGGTCTGTTTACAGGGAAACGGTCTGGTAATTGTAGCAGGCGAAAATGCGCACCTGCCGGAGCAATTGCCCGTGGCGCACGACGTCGAACATTTTCACCATCTCGATCCGCTGGAAACCGCGGATGATGTTCGAGGGCGGGATGTCGTCCACGTCGTCGGTGCTGTAGAGCGCGTTGCGGCCGGTGAAGGGATTCACGCCCTCCTCGCCTGTGTAATAATCCTGTGGGTTTTGGGTTTGGGGTTTGGGAATGTTGTGGAGGAAATCGTCGTATTTCGGCCAGAACGAAAACTCGTTTTCGATCGCCTGCGACTCGACCACGTACACCGGCGGATGCCCCGGGCCCTCGGTGCGCTTGTCCGGCAGGTAGAATGAGAGGAGCGAGGCGGTCTCGTAATCCTTCGCGATGAGGAACGCGGGCGCCTTGGTCTCTTTTTCAAATTGCTGGCGGTAATCGCCCACTGTCGCGGCCATCGTTTCCCAGCCGAGCGAGCGCAGGTTTGGGTCCATGACTTTTAATTTCGACCACTTCGTTACAAAGTGGCCGGTCTCCGGATCGCGCTGAATACCAGTGGGTATCGACCCCACGCTGGCATTGTAGGGGAGGGGGAGATCCATGCTGCGGAGAAGGTCCGAGCCGAAAAACCCAATCGTCATGAAAATGCCAATCCCCAGCGCCCACCCGACGAGCCGCTTCCGGCCGGGCTTCGATTCCACGGCGTCGTGCCACATCGCCACGGTGAGGATGCCGAGGCTGATGTAGGAGAGCGCGGTCCAATTCGGCTGGCCCGAATTTTTGAGCGAGACGAACAAATACATCACCAGGATCGGCAGCGCGAACATCGCGAGGAAACGCGGCTTGAATTTCACCATCGCCTCCTTCCGCGACCACCAGAGCGCCATCATCATCCCGATGAAAATGAGCGGCGAGTAAACGCCGAGCTGCCCCGCGATGAACGTCAGCGTCCCCCCCGGATGCAGGCCTTTGGAATGGATGTTCCCATGCTCCATGAGATGCGCGATGGTGATATTGTCATGGCTCCCGTTCCAGAACACCACCGGCGCCGTGCAGCCGAGGAAAACGACGAGCATCGACCAGAACCCGGGGCGCAAAAATTGCACGCGGAAGCGCTTCGTAAGCGCGAGCACCAGCGCGATGGAGATCAGTTCCATGGCGTTCGTGTATTTCGCGAGGAACCCGATGCCGATGAGCAGGCCGGTGAGCGGCCAGTGCCAGTTGAAGCCCTGGTCCTTGTCGAGCGCGAGCCAGAAGGTCGCCATCGCCGCCGTCCAGAAAAAGATCGAGAGCGGGTCGATGGTCATCACCACCGAGCCGACGTTGAAAATCGGGAGCGCGTTCATTGCCAGCACCGTCCAGATCGCGACCGATTCGTTATACAACCGGCGCGCAAAGTAAAACATGATGAGGCACGTCCCGAGCGAAAGGAGCGGGCTGAGCCACCGCACGCCGAATTCATTCGCGCCGAAGATCGCCGTCGCGAAGCGGATCGCCATCGCCACCCCCGGGCCCTTGCTGTAATACGAGAGGTCGGGATGTTGCGACCATAGGTAGTAGTACGACTCGTCGGCCACGAGCTCCACCTGCGAGATGTAGATCAGCCGCAGCAGCGTGAGCACCCCGAGGAAAATGAACAACAGCGTACGCGGTTTCATGCGGCGTGTTCTTCCAGCAGCATCGGGTGCTTTTCAAACGCCCGCGGCAGCAGCCGCCCGCCGAATTTCCGCCAGGCCAGCTCCAGCGCCGCCACCAGCAGCAGCGTCCCGCCCACCGCGATGAACGCCGTCACCAGCACATCGGTCGGCCAGTGCGCCCCGGTGTAAACGCGGGAATAAGCCACCAGCGCGGCCGGGAGGAATGCCCAAAGCCCGCGCCGCCTGTAAAACAAAGTGAGCACCGTCGCCACGCTGAACATATTGATCGTGTGCCCCGAGGGGAACGAATGCCCCGTGGGCGGCTCCTTCGGCGCGGGCGAGCGCGTCACCACCGCCGGCTTGAAAAGCGAAAGGAACCGCAGCGTCCCCGGCTGCAAATCCACCACCCGCACCCCCTTCTGCGCCTCGCGCGGGCGGGGACGGTTCACGAATTTCTTGAGCGTGTCCGACACCCCGGCGTCCATTACCGCGATGGTGATCGCCAGCACCGCCAGCGTCGCCCGCGCGCGGAACCCGCCGAGGACCGCCACCGCCACCGCCGCGATCACGATGAACGGCGCCCAAAGCGGCAGGCAGGAAAGCGCCGCCATGAATGAATCCAGCGCAGGGCTCGTCCATCTGCTGTTGATGAGCTGAAAAAGCTGTTTATCCATTAAAAAAAAGGAAATCGTGAGGCCATGGAAGTAAACCCACAAGTAAAGAGCGATGCCATGAAATTTGCAACCACGCTTGCGGAGCCCGCGCTTGGGTCCGGGGCGTGTCTTGCAAATCACGGTCCGTACTTAAACACAGAGGTACGGAGAAAACAGAGACTCACAGAGAAGAACGTTTCAAATTTTTCCCTTTCTCCGTGTTTCTCCGTCTCCTCCGTATCTCTGTGTTTAAAAAAGAGCCCCCGCTGGCTGCGCGCTCTCGCGCTCGTGGTGTTGTGCCTCCTCTCGCCCTTGCGCGCCGCGTTTGCCGATTCCGACGACCCGATGGAAATCCTCCGCAAGGCCCGCATCGAGGAAGCCGCGCAATCGCTCGTGCTCGACGGCCAGGTGCGCCACGCCGAAACGAAAATCCCCTTCCGCCTCACCCTCGACCAAGGGGAGATCAAATACGAATTCTTCAACCCCGACCAAACGCTTGTGTTACAACTCGGCGACAAGGCCGCCCGCCTCGTCGAGGTCACCAAAAGCGGCGCCGAGCGCGTGGTCACCGACGCCCAGTACGACAAAAAAGTGCGCGGCACCGACATCACCTACGAGGACCTCGCCATGCGTTTCCTCTACTGGCCCGTAGCGAAAATGGCCGGGCAGGACATCATGCTCACCCGCAAATGCTGGAAGCTGCGCGTCGAGCCCGGCAACCCGAAGAATTCCCAATACGGCTACGTCCTCCTCTGGATTGAGAAGCAAAGCGGCGCGCTCGTGCAGGTCGAGACCTACGACAAGGCGGGCAACCTCATCAAGCGCTTCGAGGTGAAATCCGTCCAGAAAATCGGCGACGGCTACATCCTCAAGCAAATGCGCATCCAGGAGATGAAGGACGGCGAGCCGGTCGATCCCGATCCGACTTATTTGGAAATCCAGAAACCGAAGGACAGTTAGGCGGTTCAGGATGATTCGCGAAGCTCAGCTTCGCCAGCAAGCACGTTCCCAAGTACAATTCCCGCCCTCGCCCCTCGGCCTCTCCAAGAGTCGAGTTGGGAACGAGGGGGGGGCGGAGCGTTCGAAGGTTCGAGGGTTTATCGAGCAATACGGATCGTGGGGGAGCCCGAGGTGGCAATCTCTTTGCATCCGCCATCCGCGCCCTGCCCCCTCGTTCCCAAGTTTCACTTGGGAACGCACTTGTCCCCGAAGTTTCACTTCGTCATACTGCCCCCATGCGAAGCCGCTATCGCGTCAACGTCCCCGACGCAGCCCATTTCATCACCTCCACGGTCGTGGCATGGTTGCCGGTGTTCACGACGGCAGAGCGATGCGACGTTGTTATCCAGTCGCTTGAGTACTGCCGCGCCCGCAAGGGGCTGAAGATTCATGCATGGGTGATTCTCGATAACCACATGCACGCCATCCTCTCGGCCCCGGATCTTTCGCGCGTGATTGCCGATTTCAAGCGGCACACAGCGCGACGTCTGCTCGAATTACTGGAAGCGGAGAAATGCGAATGGCTGTTGAACCAATTCCGCTTCTTCCGCGCGGCGCACAAGACGGAGAGCGAGCATCAGTTCTGGCAGGAGGGGACGCATCCGCAGGCGATCGCGACTGACGAGATGATGCTGCAAAAGATGGAGTACCTGCATGATAATCCGGTGAAGCGGGGATTGGTGGCTTCGGCGGAGCACTGGAGGTATTCATCGGCGCATGAATGGCTCCCTGGAGCGTTGCCTGTCATGAAATGCGACCCGTGGAGATGACGATTCGCGAAGTAAAACTTCGCCAGCAAGTGCGTTCCCAAGTACAACTTGGGAACGAGAGGCTTGCGCGTAGGCTCAGTTTGATTAAGATCGCGGCATATTGCCACCAGCCGCAATTCATACCCATTCGATGATATGCTGGCCTTACATAGCTGTGGAAAGTCGCGCGTCTTACCCGTTTTGCAGCGGGATTCTTCCGGGGATGAAACAAGAATTCTGTCGAGGTTGATGGGGGCAGCACTGGATGGGGCGGGCCCGTGTGTTGGCGCGTTCGGATGGTAAGATGCACGACGACATTGCGTTCGTCCGCTTCGTTCAGAAGCTTTCTTCAGTGCATACTTCTTTAGAAGGAAGGTTTCACCTCCTATGGTATGCGCATGCTTTCAACTCCCCGCCTTCGGTGCAGGCGTAGACATGTTCTCCCATCATAGGTGTTACATTGTATAACCCTCATGCGGTTAGAAATCAAGTTATTTGGGCAACAGTCCGTCAGTGAATGACCCCCTTTTTTATTAAGCTAAAGCGTTTGAACGATTTTCCAGTCCTCGTCGTTTACCTTCAAAACGATAACTTTGTTCTGCGGGATCACTTGCAAAATGGTCCCGCTTACCAGAACGTCCCATGCAACCGCTCGCGGACGAAGATCATGCGCGTTGACCACACGTATGTAATAGCCACGAAGAGTAAACAGATCGTTCGTCGCCCCCGGAGGAGCTGTGGAGCCATAAAAAGTGACTTTTACCCCCCTATACGATTTTATATCAAATTTATCCATGTCCGCAGGCTTCATATTCGAGAGGTCTTCGATAATTTTAGTCCCTAGCTGGTATTCATCCAGAAGACCTTTATTTTTAGCGACGGGTGCGTAACGATCCGCATCTTTAGGATCAAACTTAAACGGCCAGCCATCATCTTGCGCCATCAGCAACGGATTGGCGAGAATTACAATTACAATAAATTTACGGATTATTTTAATCATATTTACTTTCTTTTAATCACTGTGTGTCGAAATAACTCCCGGCCCAATCGATGGCACCGTAGATTTCAACCAAGGCCTGTGTGGCTTTCACAGAAAGTGACGCGTTACTGCAATTGCAGCCTTTTGCGCTTTCAATAACAATGTCGAACTTGAGCAACCGTGTGACTTTTTGAAAGCCTCCAATATCTAACCCCGGGTTGTCCGTAATGACAACCGTTCCGTATCCCGGGCAGGCGATCGCGACCGATGAGATGATGCTGCAAAAGATGGAGTACCTGCATGATAATCCGGTGAAGTGGGGACTGGTGGCATCAGCTGAGCACTGGAGATATTCCTCAGCGCATGAGTGGTTGCCGGGAGCGTTGCCTGTCATGAAATGCGACCCGTGGAGATGGCGATTCGCGAAGTAAAACTTCGCCAGCAAGTGCGTTCCCAAGTGAAACTTGGGAACGAGGGGGCTAGCGCGTGCGCGGCGCTTCACAACCTCCGGGAGCGCCGCAAAAGCCGCGCGGAACCTAGGACTCGTCGCAGAGTTCATCGGTCAGGCGCATCCGTCCTTTGGCGATGTCTTCCTCCACCTCGCGTAGCAGGGGGTCGAGCGCACCCGATTCGGAATCGAGTTCGATTTGGCGGTCCCATTTGCGGTTGCGTTCGGCGTCGAACCATTGCGCAAGCTCCGCAAACTGCCGAGGCGGCAGGGCGGCGATGGCCTGTTCGATTTCAGCGATTGAACTCATGTCGATGATTATACTGCCATCCCGGGTTGAAATTCAAGCGCGCGAACACGCTCCGGAAATTCCCGGCTTCGCGTCCATCCCCGCGATCTCATCACGCAACGCCAGCACTTCCACCGGACACTCGTCCCAATTGTCCTCCCAGCACACAATCAAATCGCACCCCTTCGGGTCGTGCCGATGGTGACGAAAATTGCCGCTCTCATACTCAAACTCAATCCGCACCGTGCGCCATTCATTGACGCCGATTTTTCTTCGCGCCTCGCAATCCGGGAATTTTGACCGCACCAACTCGATCATGAACCCGAGTCGTTCCGCCATCAGCGCGAAAAGGAACATCACACCCGCTTCATTCACCGGCGCATTGCGCATCGCCCCAAATTCTAGCGGATCCCCGTAAACCGGCAGCCCCCGGTTCTTCCGGTCCTTGGCGCTGAGACTGCGGGAACACATGCTCGGCCTCCTTCTCTTCGGGCGACCTGTGGAGCTGCAAGTGATTTTGCTTTTCCGCCCTCTTTGCTCCACGAGTTGCGTGACCAATGCTGCAACATCGGCCCATTCCGGCTTCTCCTTCGCAAATCTCAGGAATGCGATCGGAACGAACGACCACTCCCCGAAGTGGTTCGCAAACGTCTCCGAGGCATATCGTCCCCGGGTTTGGTATTCGGATTTGATTGGAAGCCGCTGGAGTTTGCGGGTGAGAATGCCCCAATCCTGCAGCAGCTTTTCTGCTCCGACAAATCGGTTCCAAGGCTTGAACTTGAACCCGGCCGCCTCCACCACCTCCTCCCAGCAGGAATAGTGGAGGAAAATGTCCTCCGCCCGAATGCCGCTCGCGTGGATAAAACGTCGAAGCCTTACCCGATTGCCCCCGGAAGCCTCAATCAAACTTCGAAGCGCGGAGATGATTTCCTCGGGACTGGCGGATTTTTGCTTGATGTGTTCCATTCCCAGTTTGCTTGATGCCCCCCGGCGCTCATGCAAGACAAAAACGCAACGAATGTTTTACACTGGGAAAATACGCTGGGGGGAGGAGCCGATGAGTCCGAATCACCGCAAGCTAGCCGCATACAGGGCGAAGCCGCTTTGTTAATACACCGATTCCCGCACGCGAACCCTTTCCGTCCCTTATGTCCTTTGTATTTTACGGTATTTTTTACCGGATTCCGTCCAATAAACTCCATGAAAACCCTCCGCCTCCTTGCGGCAACCATTCTCCTCCTCCCCGGCTTCACCGGCGTCACGGGCGCGCGCGCCGTTGCCACTTGGTCATATCAAGAGCTTTTTGAGAAATCGGACGTTGTGGTGATCGCCTATCCCACAGCCACCAATGATACCAAGGAGCAGATCGGAATCATCGGCCAGCAAGCCATGGGTGTAGAGACACGGTTTGCCGTTTCCGTCGTCCTCAAAGGCGATAAGACGCTGAAGGATTTCATCCTTCACCACTACCGCACTCCCGATGATGTGATGCATGTCCCCAACGGCCCGACATTCGTTTCCTTTGCCCCCGTGAAGGACCCGACAATTCCCCCGCATACATTTATTCTATTCCTCGTCAAGGAAGCCGATGGCCGCTACGCGCCGGTAGCGGGCCAGACAGACTCCGGATTATCGGTGCGGGAACTTACCGGAGTCGGGTATGCCGTCGATCCTGCCGCCGCGAAATAGCGATCGGAAAGAAACCCAGGGAGCGCACGCGTCCTCGCGTGCTGGTTTCGGCGTCCCCGCCGGAACGAACTTTTTTGGCACGCGCAATCATCCGCAACACGAAAGCACCGCCATGAAATGGCACACCGATCCGGCAAGCACAAACAGGTGCCAGACGAAATGATGATACGGCGTGATCTTCGAGGCATAAAACGGCACGCCTGCGGAATAAAAAACACCGCCCGCCACGAGCAGGTAAAACCCGGCGTGCGGCATCACCGCCCAGAGCCGCCCGATGACCGCAAGCGCGAGCCAGCCCATGCCGAGATAGAGCGCGAGGGAGAGCCGCTTGTGGCGGTCGACGCCGCGCCAGATTTTGAGACAGACGCCGGCAACCGCGAGCGCCCAGACCACGCCGAAAACCGTCCAGCCCCACCCGCCGCGCAGCACACCGAGCGTGAACGGCGTATAAGTGCCCGCGATCATCAAATAAATCGCCGAGTGATCGATAACCGCGAGCACCCTTTTCATCGGGGCGCCGTGCGGCATTGCGTGGTAGACCGCCGAGGCAAGATAAACGAGCATCGCGGTGAACGCGAAAATGCACACACCCGTGAGCAAGGCGGGATCGCGATGGCGCGCGGCGGAGACGATGAGAAACGGCGACGCGCACGCGAGCGCGACAGCGCCGATGCCGTGGCTAACGCTATTGGCGAGTTCCTCGCCGCGGGATTGCGGGCGGTCGATGGAAGCGGGAGGCATGCGTGATTGTAGATGGCTTGGGATGCGGGGGTCAAATAGCGTAACGAATAGGAATTTAGCGTCGCAGGCATATTCCGGGGAGCGCACCCGGCCCGGGTGCCGTTTGCGGCGGCTCGCCGCAAACACTGAGGGATGATGCGGTCCAAATGCGTGTCGCGATAGACTGGTGGCGCACCATCCTCCCGCACTGCGTGACGGGTAAATCCGTGACGATGCGATGCGCTCGCTCCGTGTGTTCGGCGGGCCGCCGAACACCGCACCCGGGCCGGGTGCGCTCCCCGGAGTCTTGCTTGCGCGGGCGCAGTTTTATTTCAAACCGTTTCGAGATATTCGGAGCGCACGTATGTTTTTCCCGTCTATTTCACAACACCATGAATAAATCATTTTTTTGGATATTGGCAGTGGTCTTTGCCCTGCTTCAAACTTCTCGCGCCGGGGATGCGTTCCGGATCAGCATCATCAAAGGCGACGCCGAACCGAAGCTGGACAAAAATCAGATCGAGCAATTCACCAAGGCGGGAGTGGCTTCCCCGGATGAGCTTCCCATCATCGTTTGCCCGCAGGGCAAGCCCGACAAGGACAAACCCGATCCGGCGAGCACTTTCCAAGTGGTCATCGAGAATACGCAGGGGATCGCAACCGCGATAACCATGTTGGGGTCGGACTGGTATGATTGCCTTTCTTTCAAGCTGGTCGATGACAATGGGAATTCGTATTCAATCCAGAGGTGGAAGGACGGAGGATGGTTCGCAAATGCGCCAGGCACGCGGAA
>DASZPK010000304.1:0-10246 GCA_035550335.1 Chthoniobacteraceae bacterium
TTGAAAAAACCAGACGGTCCACCAAACCCGCCGAGTGAGTGACAGTCTTTTCAGACCCCTTCGCCTTCACCCTTCTCCCCCTTTACGAAACCCGCGTTCTCTGCTTGAATCCCCGGTCACGCCCGGAGTATTTCCGATTTACCACCCCCAGTTTTACAGCATTGTTTATGAACGTCCTCGTAATCGACATCGGCGGCACCAGCGTCAAAATGCACGCCACCGGCCGCAAGCAGGAACACCGGTTTGCCTCCGGCCCCACCCTCACCCCCGGGCAGTTCGTCGATGGAGTAAAAAAGCACACCACCGATTGGACCTACAACGCCATTTCCATCGGCTACCCGGGAGTCGTGTCAAACAACCGCATCACCGTCGAACCCAACAACCTCGGTCCCGGCTGGGTCGGCTTCGACTTCAAGGCTGCATTCCGCTGCCCCGTCAAAATCATCAACGACGCCGCCATGCAAGCGATGGGCAGCTACCGCAAAGGCACCATGCTCTTCCTCGGCCTCGGCACCGGTCTCGGCACCGCCCTCGTCGCAGATGGCCACGTCGTCCCCCTCGAACTCGGCGCCATGACCTACCTCGACGGCACCTACGAGGACTACATCGGCCATCGCGGCCTCGTTAAATTCGGCAAAAGGAAATGGCGCGCCCACGTCGCCCGCGTCGTCAAAGAACTTGCCGCCGCCGTCTGCGCCGACGACATCACCCTCGGCGGAGGCAACGTCGCCACCCTCCCAAAACTCCCCCCTCTCAGCCGCGCCGGCTCCAACTCCCACGCCTTCACCGGCGGCTTCCGCCTCTGGGAAACCGGCAAGTCCAAATAAACGAACCCGCCTACGCTCTCGCTCCCCTTTCCGTCCCTTCCGTCCCCTCGGTCCTTTGCTATTCCCCACGCATGATCGAAGGCTGGCACAACGACACTTATTTGATCCTGTTCGAACCCCCGCAGGAGCAAACACTGTTTACACAACGATACGGCATCCCCGCCTATCTCCCGGGGCACACCGTCATCGGTCTCTGGGGCTGGGATGATTTCATCATCCGCGACGAAAAAGGCGCGCACTTCACCGTCCCCACCATCCCCCTTGCCCCCGAATTCCTCCAGCCCTTCCCCACAAAAATAAACCCCTCAATCCTCCGGCCCGATGCCAGGTTCACCGGCCGGATCAAGTGGCACAAACAGCCCATCATATTCGGCGGCGACCCCAAGCCCGGGGAAAACCTGGCATGGATACCCCTCGACCCGCACGTTGAAATGGTCGCGTGGTGGAACAAAACATACCACAGCGTCAAAACAAGGAATCACCCCGGCAAATGAAGGCGAAGCGGACCCGCTATTCTACTGGGCACATGACGCGCACCCTGAGCGTAGTCGAAGGCGTCCTTTGTTTAGCCGTCGCCATGCGGACTGACAAATCATCAACGCTCTGCCGGTAGATAGCGCAGCCGGCATTTTCCACTTTCACTTTCACTTTCCACGGTCAATTTGCGGGGGGAACGCGGTTTCCGGAATCGTCCCCAGCTGAAAATCCCGATTCCGCGGCGAAGCGTTCCTCATCCGGCGTCGCCAGCCGGATCACATCCGGCCTGAACCGGCGGATCGCCCCGTCGAGGAAAACCGCCGTGACCCAGAGCCCCGGCGCCACGGTTTCCACCGACCTGATCCTGCAAAAATCATCGCGGCCCGGCGCGGCATTTTTCAACGTGGCAAGGATCATGAGCCTGCGCCCATGGTCGCGCCTGTAAACCGCAACCGCCGAATCGGGGATGATATCCATGCGCCACACTAAGCCCGTTCGCATCAATAGCAACGCGTATTGCCCTCCGGCGAGCAGTTGGAGAGCACCTGAATCCGTCAAACAACTTTCCAGCACCATCCCCCCGCGCCGCGGTCGCTCCCGCGCCATTCACATTAACACCGGGCTTCAGCCCGGTGGATCCCACAACGCATTTCAGCCACCAGCCGTTTCAACGGCTCCCCTCGCCCAGCCCGGACCCACAAGCCCGAATCCTGAAGGGATTCCATCTCCCAGCCCAGGGTTGTCCCGAGCCCGCCGAGGGACTACCTGGGTAACACGCAGTTTAAACAGCACAACTCCGAAGGAGTTGAATCAGTCGCCGACAATCAAGGCTGCGCCTTCTTATGCACGAGGAATTTGGAGAGACTGATCGTACCGGCTTCCTCGTTCCCAGGCTCCAGCCTGGGAACGCATTTGTCCCGGAACTCGAATCTTGGAGAGGCCGAGGGGCGACGGCGGCAACTCCAGCTTCCCTACCGGGCAACGCAGCACGCAAGTGTGCCGCACCGTATCATCAAAACCTTGGCGTGGGAGCACCGGCATGATAGATGAGTTAATGGTCTGCAAACGCGCGTTGACCGGCGGGGAGGTAATCAGTCCATGATTCACAAAAATAATCCCGCCATGATACGCATGGCTCTTCTTTTATCGTTTCTCACGGCATGGGCCGGCTACGTGGCGGCGCAGGAGCCGGAGAAAAAAAGCGCCCCCGCCGCGACACCCCCGGCGCAACTGGTGATCGACCTCTCGGATGGCTCGCGCATCATCGGCATACCGTCCGCTGACCGGCTCAAAATTACGACCTCGTATGCCGATTTGGAAATTGAGTTCTCCAAAATGCGCGCGGTTGAATTCGGCGCCGAAGACCACGCCGCCCACGTGAGCCTGCTAAACGGCGATCTGTTGAACGGCAAGCTGGCAGGCACGGACATCGCGGTAAAAACCATCTTTGGCCAGGTCACGGTCCCGCTTGCCCAAGTGCGCAGAATTCAGGTTTCGAACCCCGGCGCTCCATTGCCGGAGGGGTTGGTGCTGCATTACACCTTTGACGCGGATGAAGGCGGCAAGGTCACCGATAAAAGCGGCGCCGGCAACGACGGCACGGTCCAGGGCGGCGCATGGTCGGCCCAAGACCGGCCGGCGGGCGCGATGAAATTCAGCGGCGACCATCAGCGCATCCTCGTTAAAAATTCCGCCAGCCTGCAGCTCCAGGATTTCAGCATCATGGCATGGGTCAAGCTCGGTGGCAGGCACAATCAGGCCACCGTGGCGGGGAGCGGGGGCGGAATCGTGTTCGGCTACGGCCAGGGGGGATACGCCATGGGATTTGATGGCAGGGGCCATCTGGCGCTCACCAACGTGGGGGTTGACCAGGCGTTCGTGGATTATGGCATCCGTGACAATCTATTTCATCACATCGGGGTGACCAAAAAAGGCACCAAGGTCGTGTTTTATGTGGATGGAGTCCCCCGGCCGGCGCCCGACTACAATACCAATTTCGTGTTTGACACCGGCGTTGCGGTGGCCGCGCGGGGAGACGATGCGGACAGTTGGTTACTTGGGGCGATTGGTGAATTGGAGGTCTTCAACCGCGCATTGTCGGATGACGAGGTAAAAGGGATCTACGATTCGCAAAAGTCGGAAAACGATGTGGAAAACGCCGCCAAACCCCAGCCCACGCCGGACACAAATTCCCCCTTCCAACACGAGAGTACCCAACGGGGGAGCGATTGAATGGAGCCGCCTTACCGCTCTCGATTTTCCAAGTGCAAACGAAAAGGGGTCATTCTGGGGTTGCCCCAATTCAACGGACAGTAAAGCAGGGGTGATTTAGCAAAAACGAAGAAGGCGCGCAATTACCGGGCGCGTGAGCCACGCGCTTGCGTGTTCCAACTGGTGTAGAGGCGTCCCGTCTCGGGCGTCCTCCGACGTGGCGGAGGGGAATAGCGGTGGCCGGTGGGTGGGCGAGCCATTTGACTGCCAGCAAGTCGACTGACAAACCACCAAACTCTCCGTCGGCAAACGCGCGTAGGGAAAAGGGGTCATTCTGGGGTTGCCCCAATTCAACAGACCAATTCAACAGACAGTAAAGCAGGGATGATTTAGCAAAAACGAAGAAGGCGCTCAATTACTTGGGCGCGTGAGTCCGCGCTTGCGTATTCCAACTGGTGTAGAGGCGTCCCGTCTCGGGCGTCCTCCATTTGACCGCCAGCAAATCGACTGACAAACCACCAAAAGCTCCGTCGGCAAACGCCCGGTCCCCCCCGCCTGTGGGCGAAAAATGGCCTCAGGTGCCGGGATTTATTTTCTTACAGAAAAAATAATGCGCTGCCAGATATTCCGTCTTGTTTGCAGTGGAGACGCGGACATCTCCCCATGGGTCGACTTCATTTCCGTGGTGAGGGCCTTGATGAATGTTTGCGCGTCCGTCAAACCGCGCTCGGTGATGGAAATGTAAATATTGGTCGCTTCAATTCTGTCGCCAGCCAAAATCGCATCCTTGATCTTCTCTGTATCTTCAGGTGTTAAGTCTCGTTTCATTAAAAATTCATGCAGTCTGTTGCCGTCGCCTCCGCCTTGGTCCCGCTCAATCCCGCCTGCGCTGATTGTCCGCCAACGGCGTTCAAACGTCAATAATCCGTCCTCCCGGCGAGTGAGCACCGGGATCGCGCTCACGCCCGATCCAATCCACTATCGTAGAGGGAGCGATATCGCGCAACCGCAGACACGCCAAAAGAAACGGGCAAGCGAAAAGCCCCGCGCTTGCGTGTTCCAACAAGTGTAGAGGCGGCTGTCCTCAGCCGTCCTGCATCTGACCGTCAGCAAGCCGACTGACAAACCACCCAAACGCCCCGCCAGCAAACGCGTGGTCCATATTTCCGTCCCTTCAGTCATTTCCGTCCCCTCGTTCCCAAGTTGCACTTGGAAACGCACTTGTCTTGGAAGTTCCACTTCCTCCGGTTCACCGCCATCGGCGGCTTTTACGACGAGCCGCGCGAGGGGATGAATGGCGTGGCCGACGCCTGCCTCCTCACCACCGCGCCCAACGCCGTGCTTCTCCCCATCCACGACCGCATGCCGGTGATCGTGCGCGAGGAGGATTGGGAGCGCTGGCTGGAGCCCGGCGAATTCGACGAGCAGACCTTCACCCGCCTCACCGCCCCCTACAGCGCGCAGGAACTGCAGGCCGTGGAAGTCTCGCCGCTGGTCAACAGCGCCCGGGTGGATTCGCCGGAATGCTGCGCCCCGGTGTCATCGGCGTCAGCGACCGCTCAAGTGCAAACACCCGCGCCGAGGCAGTTGGAGTTGCTCGGGTGAAGGATTTGCTCGTCTGCACGCACTGACCCCTATCTCCTTTCACTTCAACACCTATGGCCCCGGAAAAGCCTCGAATCCGGCCGTGCTCGGGATTGAATCGCGTCGAAAGTTTCCCCCAAAACTTATGAACAGCAAATCAAATGGGAAATCGCGATTGCATCCACACTATTTCCCTCTGCTGGCATGGTGCTCCCGTCAAACTCCGGGGCCCGAGTAGCCTCAGCAATGGGGTGTTTGACGATCTGCACCGCAAGGCGAGCGCCGTCCGTCAATTCAGGGCAACCTCAGAATGACCCCTTTTTAATTTTTTGGGTTTGACTTTCACATGTAATTATTGCACGCATTCCATGAGCATGGCTCATTGCATGAGCGAAAATCGTTGCGCCGCCTTCCCCGCTCTCCTCTGGCATTGTGCCGTGGCAGTGCTTACAGTGGCTTGGTGCGGCATCGCGTTATGCGGCGAGATACACGATGCTGCAAAGAGTGGCGATCTTAACAAGGTCAAGGCCCTGCTCGAAGCGAATCCCACCCTGATTTCCAGCAAAGACGAGAACGGTTGGACTCCACTGCACTTTGCGGCCGCCAATGGCCGCAAGTATATCGTGCAATTCCTGCTGGAAAAAAAGGCCGATATCCACGCCAGGAACAACAATGGCGAAACCCCACTCGACCTCGCCGCCTTTCACAAGGACGTAGCAGCAATACTGCAAGATAACGGTGGTGCCGCTCGAAAAACGACATCGCATGATCCCACAATCTTCAAAGCCGCATCCGATGGGGACATGGCTGCAGTTGCAGCGCTAGTGAAGGACGATCCCGACGAGGTATCGTGCAAGGACGACGACGAATGCACCGCCTTGGATTGGGCTTCAAAGATGGGTCACGCCGATATCGTGACATTCCTGCTGGGTCACAAGGCCGACATCGAAGCCAGAAATAACCAAAACATGACACCCCTCATGGGAGCGGCCTATCATAACCACGCCGATGTAGTGGCACTATTGCTCAGCAAAGGTGCTGAAGTAAACGCGACTGCGTCCGACGACCCCGAAAAGGATTCAACACACGGTCACCATGCATTGGACCTGGCCGCCTCGGCAGGTTATAAGGACGTCGTGAAGATACTGCTCGACAATAAGGCTGATGTCAATGCCCAGATGACGAACGGTTGGACTGCCCTGCACTACGCGGTGATTGAAGGTTGGGGCGGGACGGAAGATGATTACAAGAAAGTTGTGGAATTACTGTTGGCTCACGGCGCTGAAATCAATCAAAAGGACAACGGCGGCGCCACTCCTTTATATTACGCAGCAGAAAATGGCAAGGTCGTCATGGTGGAATTGCTTTGGGCTAACGGCGCCGATGTTAATGCCAAGGACAAGCATGGTAAAACACCTTTGCATGTCGCAACAGATATAGGAATTAAAGGCACGGAGGTTGTGAATTTTCTGACCAAGCATGGCGGCACCTATTAAATATAGGTATGCGAATCAAGGTTCGATGTCATCATATCCCATCTCTGCACCGAAGCGCATAGTAAAGTTTTGCAAATTATTTGCGTTTTTCGTGCTGAGGTACGGCTCTTTATTCATTATTGCTTTTGTCGCTTCCGTCAATTTCAGCGCTCATTCATCTGACGCCCTGCAGCTGTCTCTTGAAACTCGCCATACTTACGTGAAGAATGCCATGATAAACTGTGCACCAGCCGTAGTGGCAATCAGTTACCTGCTTGCGTCACTTTTTGGTTATGGAGTTGGCTTGCGGAATATCGTCGCCAACGGCTTGCCAGCTATAGCGATATACTACTTTTTGGCTTCTCCGGTTGGAATTCAGGGGCTACGCAGCATTTATGACGCTCAAGCAAGCGCGTCCCACTCTGCTCCTGCGCAATCAAGTGCGCCGATGCCTTCACCTAATTTTTTGCCAACTCCGCTGCCCCATTATATCTTGAAGAAACCCGTGCAGGTACAAAATGCGAACGGGTTCATCGTGATCCCGGCGAATACTGAGATTCACGTAATCGGTGATTCAGGAACAGCATGTCGAGTATCTGGGCTCGGAATAGAATTTGATGTCTCAACCGATCAAATTCAGCGCGTCCAGCGGTAACCTGTTGTTGCAAGAAACCCGATAACATAACTAGGAAAGATCCGGCGGTATTATGTTACAAACTCTCTCCGGATGCTAATAGTAAACCTCAATGGGATGATATAACAAACGGACCGGAATGCAAATTGCCGTAGTAATCAAATCCATGAAATTAACAGTTTCTGCATGCCATTCGCCTCGGGCAACACCTCAATTGTTTCGCGAGATAGAATACAACAATATTTCGATTGCGAAAATGATGTTTGTGCTCATTCTAGTCTTGGTTGGTTCTGGATGTGCGACAAAGGATTGGCAACAAGTTGAAACAATAGCGGAAGTCCCCGCAAGTATTACTAGCGATGGATCTTCAAAATTATTTCATTGGAATAAGATAAATGTTAGTGATTGTCACCAGATTAATGGTACTTTGGTTTTGCATAACAACGGAACAGCATTGTTTTCTTGCGTGACATGGACCACCTCGAAGGAATCGAGCAAAAATTATTGGTGCGCTTTTAAGTTGCCATCAGGGATCTCGCTCAATCGCGAAAATCCTAGTGCGCCCGGACAATATTTCTTTCATCGGCCAATGGCAACAGGGGCGGCGGGGGGGGGCTCCGCCGAGATATTATTGGCGCTGGGAGTTCATGTTTGACAAAAATAAATTTGCCGGCATAAAAAGAATTATTCAAGTCTCAGAAATTACACCCGCGAATGACTGGGAGGTATCTGAGACAGCCCAGGCCTTAAAAAGAGACGGAGGGCAAGTGCTGAATGATACTCACGATTCGCGAGACAGGAATTGAGCTATGCACTTAGAGATGCTAAAGCGAGTTTCGGTTTCACTTGAACAGGCGTCGTTTGAAAAATGCAGTATGCTGGGAACTAAAGCGTGAATCAAATGAGTGAAGGAGCCGGCGATTTCTTTCAACCCCGTCCCCACTTTTTTACCCGCGAAGGAGCCACTCTTGGGCTGACGGGGCTTTATCGGGGGAGCTCCGCTTTTTTGATCGCATGCGGACCGAGCTTTACCCAAATCGACCGGTCAAAGCTGCGCCCGGTATGTAAAGAGAAGCAGTCAAAGAAGATGGAGGTCGATATTAGCAAACAAGCGGCGACTCCTTGCCGAGAAACAACAATCACAATTGTTGACCGCTAGAAACACGCTCTTTTTCCTGTCGAGTAGGAAAAGGGGTCACGAGTAGGAAAAGGGGTCATTCACTGACAATTGACAGAATCCTCTGTGGCCCTCTGTGTTCTCCGTGCCTCTGCGTTTAAGTTCTTTCCGCCGCCTAAGTCCCGCCTGCCGCCCGAATCGCATGGATCTGCACCTGCAAACTCACCGTATGCCGAGCCCCGCCAGATAAGAACACGTGTTCATGGTTGCGCTAAGAATAAATAATGAACCCCTTGATTTTTCCTTCAGGGCGAAGGACAGGAGTCCCCATTCCCCAAATACGATGCCGATTTCCAGGAAGAAAAGCACGGTCATGCTCATCGGGAGCAGGTCGAAATATTCATGAAGCAACGCGTAGTAGTGAAGGAGCGGGTGTGTGACAAGGTTCACCAAGAGAACCGCCGCGATCTCACGCCCTTTCCGGTAACCGAGGAGGTATGCCACCGTGGTTTCGATGATTTCCGTCTCCAACAACGCGGCGAGGTAACCAGTGACTGTCATGCCTTTTTTCTAATCGCACGAAGGGCCAGCAGGGAAACAACCACGACCGCAAACGCGATAATTCCAGCGACAAATAACGGAGTTTTATTCTCATCTCCCTGCGTTGGAGTCACCTGGGGAGAGGTTTTATTTGTCTGTGCGGTCGCGCCCGGGGGTGTTTTCAAGGGAACGCGTCCGGGGAGTGGCGGGGGAGCGGGGAAGGGTGGGACAGTCGGTGTTACCAGCGGTGGCGACGGGAGGGGTGAGGGTTTTGGCGTTACCAATGGAGGTGTCTCCCAAGGGTCGGGGGCGACATCCGCCTTCAAAGCAAGGGGAAGCAGCAGCAGGACTCCAAATGCGGAGAGCCTCGCAAGCGGCTTGGTGGCGTGTTTTTTCATGGCTTTGGTGCTGGTTTTTTAACACTTAAAAGCTCGTTCCTTATTTTCCTGCCGCCCGTATCGCATGGATTTGCACCTGCAAACTCACCGTGTCCCGAAACTCATTCCGCTCCACGCGAAACGCCACATCCCACGGCGGGCGCGGCAGCTCGATCTCCGCGCTGTTGAACCAAATCGCAGTCACGTTTCCCCGCCCCTGGCGCAACTTCAGCCTCAGGTGCTTTTCCTTGACGACTTCCGGCTCCGAGTGGGTCGTGACGCCCCGCGCAAAAAGCAGCGGCTGCGGATTCCCGATGCCAAACGGCTGTAAGTGGTCATGCCACCCGAGAAAATCCATGTCGAGTTCCGCAAGCGTCACCTCGCTGTCCAGCCGCAGCCGCGGCAGAAGATCGTCGTCCGTGAGCCGCGCCCGCGCACAATCGAGAAACGCCCGCTGGAATTCCGCAAACCGCTCCTGCCGCACCGTCAACCCCGCCGCCATCTCGTGCCCGCCGAATTTCTCGAGCAGCGCCCCGCATTGCGCGAGCGCATTCACGAGCGAAAACCCCTCGATGCTCCGACCGCTCCCCTTCCCGATCCCCGCCTCGTCAAACCCGATCACGAACGCCGGCCGATGAAAATGTTTCGCGATGCGCGACGCCACGATCCCGAGCACGCCCGGATGCCACCCATTCTCCCCCGCGATGATTGCCGCATCGCGCGCCGGATCGAAACTCGCCCCCACCAGCTTCTCCGCCGCCAGCATCGTCTCCTTCTCCACCAACTGACGCTCCTGGTTTTGCCGGTCCAGACTCATCGCCAGCGTGCGCGCCTGCGACGCATCTTCCGTGAGCAGCAGTTCCAGCGCAGTCTCCGCCGTGCCCAGCCTCCCAGCCGCATTCAGCCGCGGCCCAAGCCGGAAGCCGATATCCACCGGGCTCAACGGCCTCTTCACCCCCGCAACCTCCATCAGCGCCCGCAACCCCGGCCAGCGGGTCTGCTCC
>DASZPK010000305.1:0-6869 GCA_035550335.1 Chthoniobacteraceae bacterium
CCGCTTTCGGAATTGCCATCCTGGTTGTATGTCCGCGACTGGTTTTTCACGCCCACCCATTCGGCGCTGGTCGACGCCGGGAGATTGTAGATGGGGGAGATGAAAACCTTGTCCTCGGTCTTGAAGCCCGACGAGATGAGCAGCCCCGTGCGCGAGATTTGCTCCTGCGTGACGATGGCGTCGTTCTCCCCGGTGACCAGTTGCACCAGCGTCATGCGCTTGCCGGTGCCGCCGAGCCCGTCCTGGAGATAAATGACGAGCGCCAGCACGATGCTCCCCGCGATGGAGATGGCCGGCGTCGTCCAGAAAAGTTTGTGGCGCTGGCCGCTTTTTGCGAACCGGAACAAATTCATCGGCCCGATCACCAGGCCAAAGCAAACCACAAACAGCATGATGAAAGTGCCGTTGAATTGCAGTTTGCCGATCGCACCCGCCAGCGACCACCTGGTGTTGTAGCCGTTGCTCACGTTTGCGGCGACGGAATGGTCGCGGGCGAGGATGAGCGGCATTGCGACGCCGGCATCCAATTCACGCCCGTCCCATTGCACGAGCTTCAGGTGGCCGTAGCCGGGATGTTCGTCGTGGTAACCGAAATCGCCGGGCTGGTGCTGCGTGGTCGAACAAATCACGAGACTCCCGCCTTGCAGCACCCATTCGTGAATGGCGTTGCGGAGGACGGGATCGAGGTCGTGAAACTCCGTGTCCGTGATCAGCATCGTGCCCACGCCGAGATAGCCGCGCCAGTCGGTGGGAAGATAATTGGGATCGAATTCGCTGCCGATGAGCTCCGTGCCCCTGTCACTACACGCCTTCTCGAGCGGCCCCCACGAGCGCGTGTATAACGATGTGCTCATCAGCAAATAATCCGTGGTCGACCCGGAAGAAGAGTTCGAACTGAGGGATGAACTCGTGCCAGCCAGTCCGTAGCCGCTGACGTTGATCGAGAGACTGCTGTAAAAATTTTGCGAGTCACCCGCGAGCAGCGGGACGAGCACCTCGAATGTTTGCTCCGCGTTGTCGGGAACGGTGATTTGCCTCGAGGATTGATAGCGGTCTTCGCCACCGCCGGAGCTGTCGAAATGGAAGAGCCACGAGCGGGCCTGGCCGGAGCTGTTGTGAACGTAAATTTGCAGCGTGGCAAACCCGGTGGGGGTGAGTTCCTTGAAGGCGGTGGTGACCCGCATGTCGACCTTGCTGTGCGGATCGGTCTCGATGCCGGCCAGCGGGACCGCCGCGGCGCGGAGGCCGGAAACCGGCAATGCGCAGCAAAGCAGCCACAGCAAGGCAGTGCGCCCGGATTGGAAAATGCGGGGAAACGTCATGTGAACTCAGACGGCGGCTTTTTCCAGCACGGCGGGAATCTCGCGGTCCTGCGCGGGGACTTCCGCGATGACCTGCTCCACGACTTGCGCGGTGGTTTTGCCGCTCAATTTCGCGCTGTAATCGAGGATGATGCGATGTTGCAGCACGGGCTTGGCCACGGCTTGCACATCCTCGAAGCTTGTGTTGAGCCGTCCCGAGAGGAGCGCGCGCGATTTCGACGCGGCGGCCAGGCCCAACGCCGCGCGCGGGCTGGCGCCAAATTTAATCCCGGTGGCCGCTTGCGAACGGCCGGGGTGCGTGGCATCCACAATGCGCGCGATGTAATTCGCGACCACGTCGGGCATGTAGACGCGGCGCGCAAGGCCCGCGAGTTGCAGTAAATCCTCGCGGGTGAGCACGGGCGCGACTTCCGGCTCGATGCCGATCTCGCGATTAGCGACGATTTTTTCCAGCACGGCGACTTCGTTGCGATGGATGTCGAGTTTGAAAAGGAAGCGGTCCAACTGCGCCTCGGGGAGGGGATAGGTGCCCTCGAGCTCGATCGGGTTTTGCGTCGCGAGCACGAAAAACGGATCGGGCAGGGGATGGCCCTCGCCCATGACTGTGACGCGCCGTTCCTGCATCGCCTCGAGCAGGGCGGATTGCGTCTTGGGCGAAGCGCGGTTGATTTCATCGGCCAGCACGAGATTCGCGAAGAGCGGGCCGGGCTGGAAAACGAACTGCCGCTTGCCATCGATCTCCTGCAACATCGGGTTGCCGGTGATGTCGCCCGGCAGGAGGTCGGGCGTGAACTGGATACGCTTGGCTTCGAGCCGGAGCGCCTTTGCCAAGCCTTTCACCAGCTCGGTCTTGCCGAGGCCGGGCAGGCCCTCGAGCAAAAGATGCCCGCGGGCAAGCAGGCCGATGATCACGCTGTCAATCAGCGTTTCCTGCCCGAAGAGGACGTTGCGGAGGGATTGGCGGAGGTTTTGCAGTTTGACGCCGGCGCCGGCGATTTCGCTTTCGGAGAGGGTGGAATTCATCGACAGATTGAGACGTAACAGACTTTGCGAATCATGGCATTATTTTTCGGGCGTTGAGGGGCTCACACCGCGCGGCTTGTCTTTAGACGGCTTATTTGTAAAACCGTTCCAAAATTTCGCGTTCCTGCGGGGTGAGGTCGTTTTTCCACACGGCTTCGCCGCCAGAGCCGTTGGAATCGATCGTGCCCGCGCTCGCGGGGCCGGTGTATTTCGAGGGATCGACCTGGTGCTGGCCCTTGCTGACCCCGAGCGGGTCGCCCACCGCCGAGTGGCTGAGGTCATCGCTCGTGAGCTTGGTCGCGTTGTTCGTGTTCAGGTTCGTCTCATCGGGCTTCAAACCTAGCGGTGCAGGCGGCCCGCCGCCGCCCGGTCCCCCCGAGCCCGGCTGGCCATTGGTCTGCTGTCCCTGCCCATGAGGCCCCACTTGGCCGATCATCTGGCCGCCGCCGTTGCCCTGTCCTTGTTGCAGGATGCCCATGAGCTCGGCTTGGGCTTCGTCGAAATCGCCGGGATTCATGCTCGCTTGCGCGCCTTGGATTCCTTTTTGGAGGTTCTGCTGCATTTGGGCGAGCTGCTGCGGCGTGAGGTTGCGCAATTGGTTGGGATCGATGTTTTTCAACTGGTCAAGGAGGTCCTTGTTCAACGGTAGCGTGCCCAATTCCAAGCCCTGCATCGGGGTCTGGAGCTGGTTGCCGAGTTTTTGCAGGTCCTCGTCCGTCATCATCGCGCCATTTTGATTCAGCGTATCGAGGGTGCTGGAAACCGATTCCATGTCGCGCTTGAGGGCGCGAATGGCTTCGTTGGTTTTCGCCTGGAGGTTGTCGCTCGCCTCGAGGCTGCTGTGGCTGTACCAATCCTCCGGCGATTGCTTGCGCAAATCCTCCACCTGCTGCTCGAGCGTGAGGATCGCCTCCTGGTTAACGATGTCCTGTTTTTTCAAGGCCTCCAGTTGCGATTCCACGCGGGTCCACGCGAGCGGCTCCTCCTTGTGGTGCTGCTCGGAAAGCCTGTCGGGCGGAACCGGCACATACGCCGCGAAAAGCAGCGCCGCCGCGGACGCCAGCGGGGGGAGGAGAATGCGCTGCCAGCGCCAGCGGAGACCGTCCGGCGTCTCCGATTGCTCGTCCGGCCATTCCCCCACGCCATCGGACGCGGCGGTGAGACGGTTGTTTAAACGCAGCGTCGCATCGAGCCGCACCAGCGCCTCGCGGCCCGTGCAGAATTTTTTGCGCGCGAGGAAAATGCAGGCGACCGCCCCGGACAAAACCGAGCCTTCGAAAACCCACCAGGCGATGTCGACGCGCCCTTCCGAGCGCCGCACCATGAGCAGGGCGCACATCATCACGAGGCTCGCGCCCAGGAGGAAGCGCAGGAAAAGATGCAGCCACGCCGCGACGTTCCATCGCCACGCGACCATCCGCGCCTTGTTCCGCCAGTAGATTTGCGGGGGTTCCACCACGGCTCCATCCATGAGCCGAACCATAGCGGAGAGGCGGCGCAAACGCAAGAA
The DNA here is from genome assembly GCA_035550335.1 of Chthoniobacteraceae bacterium. Classification (GTDB taxonomy): domain Bacteria; phylum Verrucomicrobiota; class Verrucomicrobiia; order Chthoniobacterales; family Chthoniobacteraceae; genus DASZPK01. The sequence goes on from DASZPK010000305.1 coordinate 3,856, forward strand.
ATCGCGCGGCGATTTGCCGGAATGCCGCAGGCCGCGTATAATCAGGAAGGACAAAACCCATGCAAGACGACACACCGTTTGAAAATGAGTCAGCTGACGAGGGTTTGGGCGCGCTGGAGCAGATCGAGCGCATGATCGCCTCCTTCCCGCCGGGCGATCCCCTGCGCAGGGAACTGCTCGACATCCGCATGGCCATCGCCGAGCAGGAGGACACCATGGCCGAGGCCCGGCAGGCCATCGAGAAAATGGAGCAGATCATCAAAAAGGTGACCTCACCCGCGAACCGCATTGGCACTTTCCTCGGCAGCAACGACAAGGAAACCGCGCAAATCGTCGTGGGTGGCTCGGATTATTTCTGCAACGTCGATCCGCGCATCCCGGTGAACCGCCTTAAAAAAGGGATGCGCGTATTGGTGAACGAGGCGTTCGTGATCGTGGGCGAACTGGGCTACGACACCACGGGTCCCGTGGTGAAGGTGAACGAGGTCATCGGCGCGGACCGCCTCCGGGTCGGCACCGAGCACGGGGTGCAGTCGCTGGTGCTTCAGCGCAGCGCCGAATTAATGAAAGAGAACCTCAAGAGCGGCGACGAGGTGCGGGTCGATTCCAACTACCGGGTGGCGGTCGAGGTGCTGGCACGGCCGCATTCGGACGATTACTATTTGGACAACGTGCCCGAACTCCCATGGGAAAAAGTCGGGGGACAAAAAGAGGCGTTGCAGGCAATCCAGGACGCCATCGAGCTGCCGCTGCTGCACACGGAATTGTTTTCGAAATTCCAGCACCAGACGCCCAAGGGATTCCTGCTATACGGTCCGCCTGGCTGCGGAAAAACCCTTATCGGCAAGGCAACTGCGTACAATCTTACGGCAAAACTAAAAGAAAAGACCGGCGAGGAAATGCGCGAGTATTTCATGCATATCAAGGGGCCGGAGATCCTCAATATGTGGGTCGGCGAGTCCGAGCGCATTGTGCGCGAGATTTTCGCCACGGCACGCGAGAAACGAAAGGAAGGCTTCCTGCCGTTCCTGTTCATCGACGAGGCCGAGAGCATCCTCGGCACCCGCCGCGCGACCCGGTATTCGAGCATCCTTTCCACGCTCGTCCCGATGTTCTGCACGGAAATGGACGGCATCGATTCGCTCAACGAAGTGGTGATCATCCTGGCCTCGAACCGGGCCGATTTGATCGACCCCGCCATCCTCCGCCCCGGCCGCATCGATCGCAAAATCAAGGTGGCCCGCCCGACCAGGGAAGGCTCGCGCGACATCTACAAAATCTACCTCGCTCCCGACCTGCCGTACGACCCCGCCCTGGTGCGCGAAGCCGGCGGCGTGCCGCAAGCCATCGACCGTCTCGTGGACAAGGTGATCGAACTGCAATTCGCCAAGCGTGACGAAAACAAATTCCTCGAGGTCGTCCTGCGCAGTGGGCGCAAGGAGACGCTTTATCGCGGTGATTTAATCAGCGGCGCGATCATAGCCTCCATCGTCGAGCGCGCCAAGGGGCTGGCTATCAAACGTGCCATCGCCACCAAGCAGGAGGAGGGAATCAGCGAGGCCGACCTGCGCACTTCGTTTGAGGCCGAATACGGCGAAAACGACATCTTCCCGCCGAACGACGTCACCGAGGACTGGCTCAAGCTCATCGATTACGATTCCGAAAACGTGGTCAAGGTTTCGCCCGTCCGTTCCGGTTCGGCTCCAACCCAACCCGCAGCCGGGCATGTGATTTGACATGAATCGCGTTTTCGGAATCGAGACGGAATACGGAATCACCGTTGACGGCCAAGAAAACGTGGACGTGGTCCACGAATCCATTGAGATCGTGCGCAGCTACACCGAGCACGGGTCGCTGATGAAATGGGACTACCAGCTCGAGGACCCGCACCAGGACGCCCGCGGGTTCCGCGCCAAGGAACTGCTGCAGGACACCGACGAATCGGCCTATTTCGAAATCGACAAGCGCCGCGCTCTGAGCTTCGAGGAAATCAAGAGCGACCTCGTGTTGAGCAACGGCGCGCGGTTTTACAACGACCACGCCCACCCGGAATATTCCACGCCCGAATGCACCACGCTGCGCGAGCTCGTGGCGCAGGACAAGGCGGGCGAGCGCATCCTCGAGGAGTGCGCGCGCCGCCGGAACAGAAAACTCCCCGAGGGCCAGCAGGTCCGGATTTACAAGAACAACACCGATTTCGTCGGCCACAGTTACGGCTGCCACGACAATTATCTCATGCGCCGCGACGTGCCGTGGGACCGCATCGTGAGCGACGTGGTGCCGTTCCTCGTCACGCGCCAGATTTTTGCGGGCGCGGGGAAGATGGGCATCGAGAGCGAGAGCGCCACGGTGCAGCCGGGAGTGTTCCAGATCTCGCAGCGGTCGGATTTTTTCCAGGTGCTCGTGAGCATCGACACGATGAACCGCCGCCCGATCGTGAACACGCGCGACGAGCCGCATGCCGATCCGGACAAATACCGGCGCTTCCACGTGATCATCGGCGATTCGAACATGAGCGAGACCGCCACCGCGCTCAAAATCGGCACGACGGCGCTCGTGCTCGAATTGATCGAGCAGGGGAACGCGCCGCACCTCGAGCTCGCCAATCCCATCGAGGCCACCAAGGCGATCAGCCGCGACCAGACCTACGACTGGATCATCGAATTGAAGGATGGCCGGAAAATCTCGGCCATCGAAATCCAGCGCCTTTATCTCGCCGCCGCCTCCGCCCATTGCGCGCGCGACGCGGAAACCGAATGGCTCCTCCACGAGTGGGAGGCGGTGCTCAACGATCTCGAGCGCGATGTGATGCTCTGCCGCGACCGCGTCGATTGGGTCGCGAAGAAGTTCCTGCTCTCGACCTTCCGCGAGAGCGAGGGGCTGGATTGGGCCGACCCGTGGCTGCAATCGATCGACCTCGAGTATCACAATGTGTCACTCGACGCAGGTCTGTACTACGAGCTGGCGCGCACGGGAGGCATGCGGCGGTTCCTCACGGAGGAGGAGATCAAGGA
>DASZPK010000306.1:0-3412 GCA_035550335.1 Chthoniobacteraceae bacterium
AAGGGGCACCAGGCGGCGATTGTGCGCTGGATGGTGGAGGGGGGACGGCGCGCGTGCTTCGGGGCGTTCGGGCTTGGGAAGTCGGTGATTCAGCTGGAGGCGGTGCGGGCGGTGCTGGAGGCTTTGAAGGACGAGGCCAGCGCTTCGCAGGGACCGCGGCGAGGCTTGATCGTGGCACCGCTGGGGGTGCGCCAGGAGTTTCGCCGGGATGCGGTGGAGATTTTGGGCTGGAAGGAAGCGCCGGTGTTTGTGCGGCGCATCGAGGAGTGCGGGGACGAAGGGATTTACCTGACGAATTACGAGACGATCCGGGACGGGAAATTGGACCCGGCGGAGTTCTCGGTGGCATCGCTCGATGAGGCGAGCATTTTGCGGGGCTTGGGCGGGACGAAGACTTTCCGGGAATGCATGCGGCTTTTCACGGGGGACGCGGGGCCGTGCGGGGTGGACCGGGCGGACGGTCGGAGTGTGCCTTACCGGTTCGTGGCCACGGCGACGCCGAGCCCGAATGAATATATCGAGCTGCTGGCTTACGCGGAGTTTTTGGGGATCATGGATGTGTCGCAGGCGAAGACGCGCTTTTTCAAGCGGGATTCGACGAAGGCCGACGAGCTCACGTTGCACGCGCACAAGGAGCGGGAATTCTGGCTGTGGGTGTCGAGCTGGGCGGTGTTCGTGCAGCGTCCATCGGATCTTGGGTTTCCCGACGAGGGATACGCGTTGCCGGAGGTGCAGGTGCATTGGCACGAGGTGCCGAGCGACCATAGCGAAGCGGGGTTCGACGTGCGCGGCGCCTTGAAAGGGCACGGCAAGCTTTTCCGGGATGCTGCGATCGGCGTGCAGGATTCGGCGGCGGAGAAACGCAACAGCCTGCCGGCGCGGATTGCGAGGATGATGGAACTGCGGGCGCTCGATCCTTTGGCGCACCGGGTTTTGTGGCACGACCTGGAGGCGGAGCGGGTGGCGATTGAGCGGGCGATTCGCGAAGAGGGGACGGAGGTGGCGAGCGTGTATGGCTCGCAGGACTTGGAGGAGCGGGAGGATATCGTCGCGGCGTTCAGCGACGGGCGGGTGCGGGAATTGGCGACCAAACCGGTGCTTTGCGGGAGCGGGTGCAATTTCCAGCGGCATTGCGCGTGGGAAATCTTCCTCGGGATCGGGTTCAAGTTCAACGATTTCATCCAGGCGATTCACCGGGTCGCGCGGTTCCTGCAAACGAGGCCCGTGCGCATTGACATCATCTACACCGAGGCGGAGCGGGGCGTGCGCAAGCAACTCGAACGGAAGTGGGAGCAGCACAACGAAATGGTGAAACAAATGACGAATATCATTAAGGAATACGGGCTCAACGGCGCGGCCATGGTGCAGGCGCTGACGCGAAAAATGGGAGTGGGTGAGCGAATCGAAGTGCGCGGCCGGGATTACACCCTCGTGAATGACGATTGCGTGCTCGAATGCAAACGGATGAGGCCTGACAGCGTGGGCCTGGTGCTCACCAGCATCCCCTTCTCGACGCAATACGAGTATTCGCCCAACTACGCCGACTTCGGACACAGCGACGGGAACAACGAGTTTTTCGAGCAGATGGATTACCTGGCACCGGAACTTTTCCGGGTTCTGATGCCGGGACGGGTGCTGGCGGTTCACGTGAAGGACAGGGTGGTACCGGGAGGAATGACCGGGCTGGGATTCCAGACCGTCTATCCGTTCCACCTGCACACGATAGCACACTATGTAAAACACGGGTTCGGTTACATGGGGATGAAAACCATCGTCACCGACGTGGTGCGCGAGAACAACCAGACCTACCGGCTGGGGTGGACTGAGCAATGCAAGGACGGCTCGAAGATGGGGGTCGGGATGCCGGAATACCTCCTGCTTTTCCGCAAACCGCCGACAGACCGGAGCAACAGCTACGCCGATGTGCCGGTGGTGAAGCGCAAGGAGCGTTACACCCGGAGCCGGTGGCAGATCGACGCGCATGGGTTTGCGCGGTCGAGTGGGGATCGGCTGCTGAGCCCGGAGGAATTGCTGACGCTCAAGCACGCCGACATTTTCAAGCTGTTCCGGGATTACTCGCTCCGGGAGGTTTACGATTTCGAGCACCATGTGAAGATCGGCGAGACGCTCGAGGCCTCGGGGCGGTTGCCGGTTACCTTCATGCTCTTGCAGCCGCAGAGCTGGCATGACGACGTGTGGACGGACATCACCAGGATGCGGACGCTCAACGCCACGCAATGGAGCAAGGGGAAGGAAATGCACCTTTGCCCGATGCAGTTCGACCTGGCGGACCGGGTGATCGAGCAGATGAGCAACGAGGGGGAGACGGTGCTCGACCCATTCGGCGGCCTCATGACGGTGCCTTACCGGGCGATCAAGCTACGGCGCAAAGCGATCGGCATTGAACTGAACCCGGCCTATTTCACCGATGGCGCGGCCTATTGCAAGTCGGCGGAAGAGGAGATGGCGATGCCGGGGCTTTTCGACGTTGCCCATGTTCAACAGGAGGAAACGGAGATAACGGAGGCGGTTGTTTAAACAACGGGAAATTTTATGATCGATATTATTTATGGCGGCGTTCCGCAGGAGTTGAGACAGGCGGTGATGGATGCGGTGGAGGAGGCGCTGGTTGGCTACATCGGAGCGAAGCCGGGGCGGGTGCGTCCGCGCATTCTGCGGATGGAGATTGAGCTGGAACTGGGGGAGGGGCGCGAGGTTCAGGGTCCGGCGACAGCTGCCGAGATTCCCGGGCCGTTTAAGAACGATCCGAATTGGAAGGCTTCGGGCGGCGCGAAGTTAGGCGGCGAGCAGCATCAGAATGACGAAGTGCAACTTCGTGAGCAAGGGCGTTCCCAAGCGGAGATTGGCCAGGTTGATGAGGCGAAGGCGGCGGGGGCTTCGGGGAATCCGCAGATTCCGGAGACGATGCTGACGGTGGACGAGTTGACGGCGCGCCGGGAGGAGAAGCTGTTTTGCCTGGCGCTGGGGACGGTGCAGGCGCACCGGAGGGCTTCGGCGTCGCTTTTGCAGCGGGCGCTGAAGATCGGCTACACGAAGGCTTCACGGCTCATGGATTTGATGGAGGAGCGGGGGATGCTCCACCCCCTGAACGGGGAGAAGAGCGGGACTGCCACGAGGGAGCTGGCGGAGAGGTGGGAGGAAAGGATCAAGGCGTGGCTTGTGAAATCACCGTATCCGGCCACGGAGAGTGAGACGGTGCACTAAAACAAATGAAACAACCAAATGAAACGGATGTAATTCCGGCGAACAACAGCATCATTGCGCTGTTGCAGAATCAACGGGCGGGCGCGTGCTTGGGCGAGTTGAGCGAGCAGCTCTCCAAGCTTGGCACGACGGTCCGCGAAACAGGGGCAAAGGGAAAGCTGACGCTCGAAATCACGATGACCCCGCT
>DASZPK010000307.1:0-7717 GCA_035550335.1 Chthoniobacteraceae bacterium
CCTCTCGCATTTGCAGGACGACCTCACCGACCGCGGGTTGCTCACTTATTTGCCCGACCCGGCGATGCTCAAACGCCGCTCGAAGCGCTGCCTGTACGAGCTGGCGGAGCAATGCGACGTGGACATTCCCGAGACGCACGCGGTTTACGAGTTGAAGGAGGCGTTGAAGACCGGCGCGGCGCTCGGGTTCCCGCTGATGGTGAAGGGGCAGTATTACGACGCATACGTGGCGCATTCGGAGTACGAGCTTTCCGAAAAAGCGTCGAAGCTCCTCGCGCAATGGGGCGCGCCGGTGATTTTGCAACGGTGCATCCAGGGGACGGAATTCAACGCGATGGGGATCGGCGACGGCGAGGGGGGCATCATCGGGTTGTGCAGCATTCGTAAAACAATCCTCAGCGACAAGGGGAAGGGCATGGGCGGGATCACGATCCACGACCCGCGGCTCGACGCCACGGTTAAGGCGCTCATCGCGGAGTTGAAATGGCGCGGGCCCTTCGAGATCGAGACCATCAAGGACGCCGAAAGCGGCGGGCACGCGCTCATCGAGATCAATCCGCGTTTCCCCGCGTGGGTGCATTTTCCCTCGATGTTCGGCGTGAATTTCCCGGCGACGCTCGTGGAGATGATGACCACGGGGCGGCGTCCCGCGCCGATGGCGTCGTGCCCTGCGGGCCATTTTTACCTGCGCCACCAAGTCGAGGTGCTCGGGCGGCTCGACCAGCTCGCGGAACTTTCCGCCGGCGCGGATTTTGATCCCGCGCCAGTGCAAAAAGCACCCGCCCCTGAAACCGCGAAACTCTTTACCACATCCACACCATGAGTCGTCTCCCCTATGTAGCTCCCACCATCCAGCGGCTCGGCGCCGGGCCGGTGAATCCGTTCCGGCTCGGGGCGTCGCCGTGCTGCGCCGGCATCGACGGCGTGTCCGTAGCCGAACTCACGCGCGAATACGGCAGCCCGCTGTTCGTGTTTTCGGAAAAGACATTGCGCGACCGCTACCGCGACGCGTATCGCGCGTTCAGCCGGCGGTACCCGGACGTGCAGTTCGCGTGGTCGTACAAGACGAATTACCTCAACGCAATTTGCAACTTGTTCCACCAGGAGGGCTCGATTGCTGAAGTCGTCTCGGGCTTCGAATACGAAAAAGCGCGGGGCAACGGCATCCCGGGCAATCGCATCATTTTCAACGGCCCCTGCAAGGAGCGGGCGGACCTCGAGCGCGCGGTGGCCGAGGGGGCGATGATCCAGGTCGATAACATCGACGAGTTGCTCACGCTGGCCTCCATCGCCAAGGGGCGCGCCCAAGGGGCTGATGGACACAGCGAGCCGCTCGCGGTGGCGCTGCGGATCAACGTGAACACGGGCACGCACGCGGTCTGGTCGAAATTCGGCTTCAGCGCGGACAGCGGCGAGGCGCTGCAAGTCATCCGGCGGCTGCGGAGCATCCCGCAACTCACGCTGCAAGGGCTGCATTGCCATGTCGGGACTTTTATTCTCGACCCGGAGGCGTATCGCGTCGCCACCAAATGCCTCGTGGCGCTCGCGCAGGAAGTGGAAAGCGTGGGCGTGGGGAAGATCAAGTATCTGAACCTCGGCGGCGGGTTCGCATCGCACGCGCGGCTGCATTACCAATACCTGCCGCCCGACCAGGTCACCCCCTCGATGGACCGCTACGCCGACGCGATCTGCGGCACGATCACGCAGCACTGGCCGAAGGAGCGCGATCTGCCGCGGCTCTATCTCGAAACGGGCCGCGCGCTCGTGGACGACGCGGGTTACCTCCTCTCGACGGTCGTGGCGGTGAAGACGCGCCCGATGAACGACGGCGCGCCGGCGGGCGTTTCCAGCAACGGCCACTCGGACCTGAACACCGCCCTGACGGCTTACGGCAAAGGGGCGCCTGCGCACGCGGGCGCGCCGGTGATGCGCAACGCCGTGGTGCTCGATGCCGGGGTCAACCTGCTCTACACGGCGGCCTGGTACCAGATCAACATCCTCCCCGCGCGCCCGTGCCCGGATTCACCGCAACCAACAACCGTTTACGGTTGTTTATGCATGAACATCGACGTGATCCGCGAGGAGACCCCGCTGCCGGGATTGACGACCGGCGACCAGGTGGTGCTGCACCCGGTGGGGGCTTATAACGTGACGCAATCGATGCAATTCATCACGTATCGCCCGGCGGTGGTGATGGTCGGGCTCGACGGGCGGGTGCATCTCATCCGCAAGCGCGAGAACCTCGATTACGTGCAGGAACTGGAGCGCGTGCCCGAATACCTCGCGTCCGCCACGCACAGCGCCACCGTTTCCGGGAACAGACACGCCCGATGATCTCGATCCCCGAAGCCGATGTCCCGGCGGCGCCCGCGTCGCTGGGGGCCGCGCTGGCGCGGGGCATCCCGCGGGCGTACGCGGTGCTTTTTTTCTCGGCGGACACGCGGCTGGGGTGGTGCCTGCTGGCGGTGAGCATGTTTGCGCCGGACCTCGGGCTCGTGGGGCTGGCGGGAACTTGCGCGGCCGGAATCCTCGCTTGGGTGCTCGGGTTCGACCGGGCGAACATCCGCAACGGCTACCTGTTGTTCAACACATTGCTGGTCTGCCTCACCCTTGCGTGGCTGAACCGCTGCTATCATTTCCCGCCCGTGATTTATGCGGTGCTCTTCCTCGCATCCGTGGTTGGCGGGTTTTTCCTCTCGACGGCGATGCAAAGTTGGGTGGGCATCCATTTCAATCTCTCGACGCACAGCATGCCGGCTGTGGCGGTTGGTTACGTGCTCTATTTTCTCGGCTTCCATTTATACGGCCCTCCGGTGATGGCCGCGGCGGAGACGAATGCGTGGCTCGACCTCAACTTCCTCCCGCCCGCGCTGCAGACGCTTTTCCAGGCGTTTGGCGCGATGCTGTTCCAGCCGCATGCCCTGCCGGGGCTGCTGGTGTTCGTGGCGCTCACTGTCGTCTCTCCGCTTACGAGCCTCTCGGCGGCGCTCGCGGTGTTCACCGGCGCGTACACATTGACGCTCCTCGGCTATCCGCTCGGGCCGGAAGGGGTGACGTGGTGCGGCTTCAATTTTTTGCTGTGCGGGATCGCTCTCGGGTCTGGATATTTCGTGGTGTCGCTCACGAGTCTCTCGCTTGCGCTCGCGGGTTCGTTTTTGTGCGCGCTGCTCTCCATCTCCATCGCGGTGGCGCTCCGGTATTTCGGGCTGCTGCCGAGCGCGCTGCCTTACAACCTCGTGGTGCTTGTGCTCGTTTACGCGCTCAAGCAACGGCGCGCTCCGGGGCGGTTGACCCCCTCGCCCGCGCCCGGTTCGCTGCCGGAATCGGCGGCCCGCCTGCTGCTGCTCAACGTGCGGCGGTTCCCCGACATGGCGACGCCCGCGCTCTTCCCGCCGTTCGAGGGGGGGCGCACGGTCACGCAGGGATTCAACGGGAAACTCACGCACCGGGGCGAGTGGGGCGACGCGCTCGATTTCGAGCTGGTGAAGGAGGGCGCGAAATACGCGGGCGACGGGGGAAAGCTGGAGGAGTTTCACACGTTTGATACAACCGTTTTGTCCCCGTGCGCGGGCGTGGTGGCCTCGGCGGCGACCCACGTGCGCGACAACGCCCCCGGCTCGAACAACGCCGACGAGAACTGGGGCAACCACGTGATGATTTACAGCGACGCCGGTTATTACGTGCTGCTCGCGCACCTCAAGCAAGGGTCGGTGACGGTTTACACCGGCCAGCGCGTCGTGCGCGGGACCGTGCTCGGCATGTGCGGGAACAGCGGGCGCTCGCCCGTGCCGCACCTCCACCTGCACGTGCAGAACACCATCCATCTCGGCGCGCCGACGCGGCCTTTCTGCCTCAAGCATTACATCGAGGCAGTCGCCGGCGATGGCAATAGGGACGGCGGACGCGTTTACAAAACCTCGGGCGTGCCCGCCACGGACGCGCGCATCGAGACGCCAGTGCCGGACCCGGTGATCGGCGAAATGTTCGCCGCGTGGCTGCCGGGCGAATACCGCTACCGCGTCACGGGCGACAACGGCGCGTCGTGGGAGGAGACGATCCGGGTCGATTTCGACGAGCTCGGCAGCTTCCGGATGCGGTCGCACCGGTGCGAGGCGCGGCTCACGGCGTTTCTTTCCGAGAACGTGTTTTACACCACGAACTACCAGGGGAGCGACCAGAGCCTGCTCGCGTTCATCGCGGCGGGGCTCGGACGCGTGCCATGCGTGGAGGCAGACGGGCTGTCGTGGCGCGACCAGGCGAGCGCGGTGCCGTTTTTTCCAGCGCCGTTCCGGTGGCTGCAAGGGCTGCTCGACCCGTTCCTCGGGCCGTCGATCCTCGCGTTCGTTTACAGCATGCGACGCGACGGCGACGGCTACGCGGTGCGCTGCGCGCAAAACGGGACAGCGAAGGCCCTCGCAAATTCGCCGCGCGAGATCACCACGCGCATCGCGCCGCGCCGCGGCGTGGTGTCGCTGGAGGCGCGGCTCGGAAACGACCGCGTGCTCCGCGCGGAGCAGGTGCATTACGAGCCGCTCGCGTGAGGGCCGAGTTTCGCCTTTTCAGCGGGCGATCCACGGCGTAAAGTGGTCGCGATGAACAAAAAAAAATTCCGGGCCATGAAAAAGCGCCTGGACCGGGTCGGCAAGGGCCTCAGCGAGGAGGAAAAAATCCTGTTCGCAAGGTCGCTCTCGGCGACTCCGGACGAGCGGTGGCGGATGCACGAGAATTTTCTGCGCTCGCTGAACTTGTTCACGCTCTCGGCGAGAAAAAAATACGGTTTCAAATAGCGGGGATGTCGGCCGCCATATTGCAAGGGGTGCCCGCCACGACGCTCGACACGGACATCTGGATCGACCTGCCTGAACGGCAGTATGTGAAGGTGCTGGCATTGTGCCGCTCGCTGGGGGCCACGATCATGGCGAGGACGGTGGTTGCGCTTCGCGATGACACGCTTGTGAATTTTTTGTATCGCGTCGATGGCCTGGGATCATTCGAACTGGAGGCAAAAAAGGCGGTGCGATTGAAATGGCACGGGATGCGGGTGGATGTGCTGCCGCTCGCCAGCATCATTCGCAGCAAGGAATTTGTGGGGCGCGAAAAGGACGTGGCCCATCTGCCACTGTTGAGAATGACGGTCAAACTGGGTGCGAAAAAAGGGCGTTGATCGCACTCAGTGCGTGAGCGCGTAAACCGAGATGTTGAGCGCGATTTTTTTGCCGTCCTCGGGGGAGATGCCATGGCCGAGGTTGCAGTTGTTGCCCATGGCGAGCGCGCAGCAGAGGCCCTGTTCGCACATCACGGCGACGAGGTTGCCCTGGTAAAAAAGGCCCTGCAAGTGCACGTCCTCGCCGGTGTCGAGGCTCTTGATGCGTTCAATTTTGTAAAACGAACGGTATATAAGATGGTCATAGGGGATGTCCTTCACCTTCTCGCCGGGGAAGATGCGGCTGAACTCGCGCCGCCACGCGATGGGGAAGCCGGGCGTGGTGCAGCAACCGGAGGCAAGAATGAAACCGCCGTGGGCGAAATAGGTGCGCAGGTTTTCGAGCTCGGCATCGGAGAGTACAAAATCGTTGTGGCCGTTCATGAAGACGAACGGGGTCTCGAAAAGGCCGGGGTCGGAGAGCTGCAGGAGTTTTTCGCCGTTGACCTTGAGGGTGGAGGCCTTGGAGACGAGGTTCACGAGGTCCATGCCGACGTCGCCGCAATCGTTGCCGTCGTTGTTGGCGAATTTGAGGCGGCCGACGAAGAAGGTGGAGGTGTCGTCGGTGTCGTTGTCGGCGGCGCGGCCAGCCGGGAGCGCGCATGCGAGCGCAAGGAGGATGAACAACGTTTGTTTAAATAGACGGTTATGCGATGCGCATTTCATGGCAGCCCCCATTTCCTTCTTAGTATCCACTCGGCCCCGAGACTTATCAAGAGCAAGCTGAGCACCCAGGGGTTGAGGCCGGCGGGGGCCACGGTTTTGCGCGGGGACTCGGATTTTGCGATGGCGGCCTTGATGGCGCTCACGATGCCCTCGCCATCGGCGCAATCCTCCAGGCGCAGCGCCGTGCCGCCGGAAAGGCTGGCCCACTGGCGGAGGTTTTCCATGTCGCGCGCGGTTTTTTCGAGCTCGAGGTCGGTGCTGCGGATGTCGATGGAGCGGGAGGCGAGCTCGGCGCCGTTGGGGTCCTGCACGCTGGCCATGTAAACGCCCTCCTTTTCGGAGTGGAACGCCACATCAACCGGGCGCGAGGGGACGAGCTCGCATTTCTGGTCGAAGACGGCCGCGCCGCCGGGGTCGTGGACGACGACCCGGTATTCGGCGGGCTTCGGGTCGGCCTGAGTGACGGTGGTGGAATCGGGCTGGCGCTCGACGGCCATGTGGATGTCGCTCCCGAGGCGGAGGTCCTCGTCTGTAAAATTGAGTGTGACATCCTGCCGCCCGGCCTGGCCGAGGTAGCGGAAGAGCTGCTGCCAGAAGCGGTCAAACTGCTGGATGTTCGCGTCCTTCGCGAGGCGCCACCGCCAGAAGTTGTCGATGCAAATCACGGCGGATAGGCCGGCGCCGTAACGCTGCGAGGCCATGAGGATGCGTTTGCCGCTGGAGTTGGAATCCTCCTCGTGGCGCGCCCAGACGACTGCGCCGGGCTTCGCGGAGGCGACGCGCCCGTATTCGCTGAAAGTGGGCAGCTGCGCCCACGCCGCGCGGTTCGCCGCCTGGTCGGCGATCTGGAACGCCGGGTTTTGTAGCGCCTCGTCGGTGATCTGCATGTGGAACGGCTGGTCCACGCCGGTGAGTGCGGGCGTGGGATCGAACGTGACGGGGAGCAGCTTCTCGAGCTTGCTGCCGGACCACGAGGCATCGAACGTATCGGGCCCGCCGAGCAGCAGCACACCGCCGCCGAGCTCGCTGCAAAAGCGGGCGACGAGTTCCTGCTGCGGCTGCGAGAGGCCGGTGGGGTTGATGCTCGAGAGCACCACGAGGCGGAACGGCGCGATCTCCTCCATCGTGGTCGGGAACCCGCTGGTGAGCTCCCCGGGCGTGAGCACGTTCTGGCGGAAAACGGATTTCACCGACGTGCGGCTCAGGCCGGTGACTTTTACCGACGGGTCCTCTGCAAGCGCGCGGCCGATGAATTTGAAATCCCACGTCAATTTCCCCTGCACGAAGAGCACGCGCATTTCATTCTCGCCGGTAATGCGGACCTGCGCGCTCTCCTCTTTCTTGAGGCACGTGAGCGCATCGGCGGCGTTGGCGCCAGCGGGGCGGGGCAATTGCAATTGCACGGTGTAGATGTGCGTGCCGTCCTCGGGCTCGGTGACGGTGAAATTTTCCGTCCACAGCCGCGAGCCATGCGACGGCGCGACCTTGCGGCTCTGCGCGAGCTGGCCGTCGCGCAAAAGCAGGAGTTCGAACGCGGGCGTTTCGGAGGAGGTGATCGCCTGGAGTTGCGCGGTAATGCGGAAATTCTGCTTCGGCGGCGCGCTCTCGGGGGCGGAGACGTTGCGCACGGAGATGCTCGTGACCTCGGTGTCGCGCCCGACGCCCACGCCGATGAATGGCGTGCCGCCATCGATGAGCGCGCCGAGCGCGGCGTTGTTGTTGTCGCTCTGGTTCGCGACGCCGTCGGTGAGCGCGATCACGGCGAGCGGATGCGGATTGCTCTCGAGCCCGTGCGCAATCGCGCCGCCGAGGTCGGTGGCGGGGCGGTCGGGTTTCGCGTGCGCGATG
>DASZPK010000308.1:0-2213 GCA_035550335.1 Chthoniobacteraceae bacterium
CCACCTTTCCGTTTTCCGTGGTTGCGGCCCTCCTGTTTTTTTTCAACTGGGAGAAGCACCATTCTGTGCTGCGGCACGCGTTGCTGCGCAGGACAGGCGGCATGGTGGTCTATGGCTTCGTGTTGGTCTGCGCGGCAGCCGCGCTTGCGAAACCGTTCCTGTTCACCGAGTTGTTCAAAAACGTCGCGAACAGCGTCCCGCAGCCGCTGATTCTTCTGCAATGGGCTTCCATCGTCGATTGGCTCTCGTTTCTTTTCGAGATCATGTTCGGCATCGGCGTGCAAATTTATCTCATCCTCATGGTGTACTCGTGGGTGAGGGGGTTGAATTTCACGACGCGTCATTTGATGGACTTCGCCATTCGCAGGTTCAGCTATGTGATGAAATGGACCGCGCTCGGATTGCTGCTCAGTTCGCTCTTCATCAACCTGCCATTGATCCTGGTGAATTTTCCGGTGGTCCTCCAGGCAGCCCAAAGCGAGAACCTCGCGCTCCAGAAGCACTTCCATTCATTGGCGGATTACTTCGGGCCTGAAACGTTCTTCCATTTTGTGGACTACGTCGGGCGGCCGGTGATGGCCGGGTTTTTCATCCTCTTTTCAGGGATGCAAATCATCCTCACCTTCCACAGCGAATCGCTCGTGAAAGCGTTCAAGGACTATCTCCATTTTCTTCGCAAGGAAGCGTGGTCGGTTGCCGGCTGGCTCTTCATTGCGTTTTTCAATTTCTATATCCTGGCCGTGTTGAACGGCGCGATGAAGGAGGGCTTCGCCGAAGACAACGGACCCGCGATCGCATGGAGCCTCATTTACCCGCTGTTGAATGCGTTCATCGGCGGCTGGATGCTGGCATCGTGGGTCTGCCTCTACAAACGCTCCGAGACCGGGCGCGTGCGCGACGAGCATTGGGTGAAATATTAGCGTGGAGAGCACCGACATCATTCTCGAGGCGCGTGGCGCGAGCTGTTCCCGGGCGGCGAACGCGGGGCCGCTCGCCGCGGTGCGCGATGTATCGCTCTCGCTGCGCACGGGCAGCTTCACGCTCCTCGCCGGCGACGGCCAGGGGGACGCGGGCCTGCTGCTGCGCCTGCTCGGGCTGCTCGAGGTTCCCGACGCGGGCGATGTGTTTTTTCACGGCATCGGCACCATGACGCTCACCGAGGAGGACCGCGCGGAATTGCGCAATCAGCGCTACGGATTCGTCTTCGCGGAGCCATTTTTGCTCCCCTCATTTACCGTGGTGGAAAATGTCGCGATGCCGCTTTTCAAAATTTCGAACGTTGACGCGGAGGAGGCGCGAAAACGGACGGAAACGATGCTCGCGTTCACAGGCATGGAGAGCTTTGGCAACAGCCCTGTCATCGCCCTCAGCCACGCGCAGCAGCAGCGTGTTTCGCTCGCGCGTGCCCTGGTGAACCGCCCCGAAATCCTCGTGGTGGAAAACATGGATGCCGGCCTGGCCGGGGAGGAGCTTCTCTCGTTTTTCGAATTGGTGCGCCGCGCAAACGGCACCTTCGGCACGACCACCCTCTTCACGGCGAAGGAACCGGCCGCTTTGAAATTCACGGGGCGCGTGGTCGAGCTCTCCGGCGGCGCCATTGTGCGCGACAGGCGAAGCGCGGTCGAAACCGGGGGCGCGCCGGCATGACCACCCGCGCCGAGACCGCAAAATCGATCACCGCCAAAAGCGGCTCCAACCTCGCGCTCGGCCTGATGGCGCTCCCGCGCGACCGCCGCGACGACATGGTTGTGTTCTACGCGTTCTGCCGCATCGTGGACGACATCGCCGACGAGCCCTCCTCGCCGGTGGAAACGCGCCGCGCGCAGCTCAATGCGTGGCGCAAAGCGCTAGGCGGCACATTCGAAGGCGAGCCGCCGCTCGCCGCGGAAGTCCGCGCCTTGATCGCGAAATACAGCCTCCCGGTCGAACATTTCCACGAAATCATCGCGGGGATGGAAATGGACCTTGATGCAAAGCGCTACCGCACCTTCGAGGAACTGCGCCTCTATTGCTACCGCGTCGCGAGCGCGGTGGGCCTGGTGAGCATCGTGATTTTCGGCTGCAAAAGCCCGCGCAGCACGGACTACGCGTTGAACCTCGGCCTTGCCCTGCAACTCACGAACATCATCCGCGACGTCGGCGAGGACTGGCGGAACGGCAACCGCATCTATCTCCCGCTCGAGGAAGTGGAGCGCTTTCATTATTCCAGCGAC
>DASZPK010000309.1:0-1994 GCA_035550335.1 Chthoniobacteraceae bacterium
TCATCGTCTTCTACCTCCTCATGCGCAAACACGCGAAGGGCCTCGAATCGC
Organism: Chthoniobacteraceae bacterium; assembly: GCA_035550335.1. Taxonomy (GTDB): domain Bacteria; phylum Verrucomicrobiota; class Verrucomicrobiia; order Chthoniobacterales; family Chthoniobacteraceae; genus DASZPK01. Next base: position 52 of record DASZPK010000309.1, read on the forward strand.
GGCAGATGCTGGAGGCCCTTGCAAAAATCGGCATCGCCGGGCTTGCGCTCGCGGCGGTATGCGTCGCGGCGCATTTCAGCATCCTTGCGGCGTGGGACAAATTTGGTTTCCTGCTGAGGGTGGCTTCGTTGGTCGCCACGATTCTCGGCGCGGGCGGGGTGTTTTTCGCGGTTGCCGTTTTTTTGAACGTTGCCGGGATCGACGATCTCGCGGCTTTGTTGAAAAGAAAATTCGCCCGGAGCGGGCCGGGATAGGGATTGCGCTGCCTCAAAATCTAGTCTTGGCGTAGCGCCTGTTTTGCTCTTGGAGTATGGCAATCCCGAACCGACCAACGTGAGCACTCTTCCACCAAAACCCGCGCGCCGCCGTTCCGCTTCCGCCCTCATGGTGGGCGCCGGGATCTTCATGAGCCGGATTGCGGGGCTGGTACGCACGCGGATATTCGGGCACTTCCTTGGCAATTCCATGGCAGCCAATGCCTTCCAAGCGGCGTTCAAGATCCCGAACACCCTGCAAAATCTCCTTGGCGAAGGCGTCCTTTCCGCCTCTTTCATTCCTGTCTATTCGCGGCTTCTCGCCGAGGGGCAGACGCGGCTCGCGGCCCGGGTCGCCGGCATCGTCGGGAGCCTGCTCGCGCTGGTGGTGAGCATCGCCGTCCTGATCGGTGTGATCGCGGCGCCGCTCCTTGTGTATGCGGTCGCGCCCGGTTTCCATGGTGAGGAACGCGAGCTCACGATTCAAATCGTGCGGGTCACGTTTCCAGGCATGGGGCTCTTTGTCCTTTCTGCATGGTGCCTCGGCATCCTGAATAGTCACCGCTTGTTTTTCATCTCGTATGTCGCGCCGGTGCTTTGGAACCTGGCGATGATTGCGACCCTCCTTTTCTACGGTCGCGGAGAGCCGCAAATCCCGCCTGTTGTCCTGCCCCCGGGCGGGGGTTTGTTGCACACGATTCTTTTTTTCGTCCTTCCTGGCGTCCCAAAACTCATCCTGCAAACATTCCAAAACCACCTTGCCGTCAAGCTCGCATGGGGTTCCGTGATCGGGGCGCTGCTCCAACTTGGCGTGCAGATTCCCTTTATCTTTCTGCTGAAAACGGCGGATGGAAAACCGATCGGCCACGGTATTCGATTCGGGCTGGATACGGCCCTTGAGCCGGTGCGGCATATTTTTCAAAGTCTCGGTCCCGTGGTGGTCAGCCGCGGGGTGGTGCAACTGAGCGCATTCGTGGACAGCATTATCGCGAGCTGGCTCGGCCCCGCGGTTTCGGGTCTTGCCTATGCGCAAAATCTTTACACGCTGCCGGTCAGCCTCTTTGGGATGTCCATCGCCGCCGCGGAACTCCCCGAGATGTCGAGCGCACTCGGCACGAATGAGGAAATCCACGAAAAGCTACGCACGCGTCTCGTCAATGGAAAGCGGACCATTGCGTTCTATGTCATCCCGTGCGTGTGCGGATTTATTATTCTCGGGCATTACTGCGTGAGCGGCCTGTTGCAGACGGGGGAACTTGGCCCGCAGGGTTCCCTTTATGTTTGGTACATCCTCATGGGATCCACAGTCGGCCTGCTCGCGGCCACGTGGGGGCGGCTTTATTCCTCGGCGTTTTACGCGCTGCGCGACACGCGCACGCCCCTGCGGTTTGCAATCATCCGGGTGACGCTCACCGCGGTGCTCGGGCTGCTCTTTGCATTCCCACTGCGGCCGCTCATCAACGACCTCCTGCGCGCGCTGCATTTCGACATTCCGAAGATGCCGGACATCGAGATGGGCCTCGGTGCGGTGGGGCTCACATTTTCGGCAGGCATTGCCGGCTGGATCGAGTTCCTCCTTCTACGCGGCGCGTTGCAACGGCGTATCGGGAGCACCGCGCTGCCGAACCATTATCCCGCGAAAATCTGGCTCGCTGCGCTCTGCGCTTCGGCGGCGGGGTGGGGGGCGGG
>DASZPK010000310.1:0-10770 GCA_035550335.1 Chthoniobacteraceae bacterium
AATTTCGTCGTGGCCGTCAGCGTCCCCAATGTTCCGCAAGGCGCGCCCGCCACCGCCCGTTTCACATTTTCCGTGTATGGCGATGGCCGCTTCCGGCTCAACACCGGCACGGCAGCCATGGCCCCCGGCGACAATCCCCAGCGCATTGTCGTCCCCGTATCGAACTACCACACCATCACCATCCGCGTTGAGCCCGCCTCCATCGGGGCGACCGGCTACGGGCAGTGGCTTGAGCCGATGTTCCTCAAGCAGTGAAGTCCGTCATGGTAAAAATCCGGCCTCCGTGGCAGGATTGAGCATGCCCGACGACGACCATCATCCGCGCCCAAAGCGTTCCCCGTTGAGCGCGATCCCCTTTCTGATAGTCGCCGTGGGCTTGTTCGGCGTCGCCGCCGCCATTTACTATGCCACTGGCGAATACCGGGCAATCTCCGGCGAACAAACCGCCGCCCTCAACGCCCAAAACGCCCTCCTCAAGCGCCAGGAACAACGCAAGGAGTACGACACCAAACTCGCCGCCTACGCGCGCGTCACCGAGGCTGCGGCAAAAATCGCGGCGCTAAAGTCCTCCGGCGCAAACGCTTCGCAACTCCAGGAACCGATCGGGCAGTTCCGCACGCTCGTCTGGGGCCCCGAACCCCTCACGGCGGGCCCCGATGTCACGGCCGCCCTCGCAATTTTCAACGCGGCCCTCGATGCCAACGCCGATGCCCCGCAACTTCAGGAACTTTCCACCGACCTCGCCAATCTCTGCGCGAGCGACGCCCAGGCTTCCCTCCCGCCCTCGTCCGGGGCGCGCCAGCCGGATGCCGCCGCCATCCTCGCCAAAATGAACGAAACCATCCGCGCCCCGGAATCCCAGCACGCCGCCAACCAATGGCTCGCGCTCGTCGATTCCGGCGATTACGCCGGGAGCTGGAAGACCGCCTCCGAAAACTTCCAGGCCTCCGTCCCTCAGGACCAATGGGAGCGCCGCGTCGGCGGCCTGCGCAACGCCCTCGGCGCCGTGGAATCCCGCAAGTCGAAGAGCGCCGATTTCTCCGCCGCCAACGGCGGCCACATGGTCCTCCAGTACGACACCTCCTTCGCGCAAAAATCGGGCGCTGTCGAGATTGTTACAACAACGTGTGACAAAGATGGCGCGTGGAAAGTTTCCGCCTATTCTGTCAGGTAAAAGCGCCACACTTCGCGCGCTTCCGCCCGCGGCCTAGGCCTCGCAAAAAACTTTTCACCCCCCGCGCAAGTTCCTTCTCTCTCTCCCCGTGGCAATTACACCCCTTCCTGCCGTGCGCCCGGCAAATTTTTGTAAGAAATTCCTCCTCCGGGCATATTTCTTATGAAACCAGAAGGACTGATCGCCCCCCGGTAGATCCAGTTTTTTAACCCCGCAGTATTGCCAACGCACCAAACGCATCAGTAACCGCATCGAAAGAAAACACTATGAGCTCCGCCGTTGAAGCCAAACCCCAAACTCCCACCGCGTCGCAGGACGAAATCCAGGCGATCGAATATTTCAAGACAGCGTATAACTCGCTGAAGGCCGAGCTTTCCAAGGTCATCGTCGGCCAGGAGCAGGTCGTTGACGAAGTCCTCATCGCGATCTTCACCCGGAACCACGCGCTGCTCGTCGGCGTCCCCGGCCTTGCGAAAACGCTGCTCATCTCCACGCTCGCGCAGGGGCTGCATTTGAGCTTCAAGCGCATCCAGTTCACCCCCGACCTCATGCCTTCCGACATCACCGGCACCGAGGTCATCTACACCGACCAATCCACCGGCGGCAAGGAGTTCAAGTTCCTGCCCGGCCCGATTTTCTCGAACATCGTCCTCGCGGACGAAATCAACCGCACCCCGCCCAAGACGCAGGCCGCCATGCTCGAGGCCATGCAGGAGCGCCGCGTATCCGTTGGCGGCACCACCTACAAATTGCCCGACCCGTTCTTCGTCCTCGCGACCCAGAACCCGTTGGAACAGGAAGGCACCTATCCCCTCCCTGAAGCCCAGCTCGACCGTTTCCTTTTCCTCATCCACGTCGATTACCCGAGCGACGAGGAAGAAATGGCGATCATGAAGATGGCCACCGGCCAGCGCCCCGAGGAACCGAAGGCGATTATGTCCGCCGAGCACATCCTCTATTTGCAGCAGGCCGTCCGCCAGATCCCGGTTGCCGACCACGTCTATAAATATGCCGAGCGCCTCGTCCGCTGCACCCGCCCGAAAGCCCCCGACGCCCTCGATTACTGCAAGCAATTCCTCTCATGGGGCGCAGGTCCCCGCGCCAGCATCGGCCTCATCACCGCCGCGAAGGGCCACGCCATGCTCAACGGCCAGATGTATGTCGGTTGCGAAAACGTCGCCGCGGTCGCCAAGCCCGTCATGCGCCATCGCATCGCCGTCAACTTCAGCGCCCAGAGCGAAGGCATCACCCCGGACATCGTCGTCGAGAAAATCCTCGCCGCCATCCCCGCCAAGCAGTAAGCGCTACTCCCATTGGGCTACAGGGCCTATAGGCCCCATGGGTCCTATGGAGTGCCTGCCCCTGCGCAGTAGAAAAAACCAGGAACCAGAAACAGGAACTTTTAGAAAATGGCTTCCGAAAAAGCAGATTTGCTCGATGCAGCAGCAGTAGCCAGCGGCGAAGCCCTCGGCCTCGCCGCCCGCCAGATCATGGAGGGCTATCGTGTCGGCGACCACCGCTCCCCGCTCCACGGCTTCGCCATCGAATTCGCCCAGCACCGCGAATACTCCACCGGCGACGACGTCCGCCACCTGGACTGGAAGGTCCTCGGCCGCACCGACCGCTATTACATCAAGCAGTACGAGCAGGACACCAACTTCGTCTGCCATCTCCTGATCGACGGCTCCGAGTCCATGAACTACGGCGCGGAGAAGCTCACCAAGCTGCAGTATTCGAAAATCCTGGCCGCCTGCTTGTCATACATTGTGTTACACCAGCGCGACGCCGTCTCGCTGAACATCTTCGACACCGAGATCCGCGACCAGTTCGCCCGAACCGACAACCAGGGCAAGATCCACGACATCATGCGGAAGCTCTCCGACTTCAAGGCCACCGGCGAAACCAAGCTCGGCAAGGCCATGCACGACCTCGCCGGCCAGATCAAGCCCCGCAGCATCGTCATCATCATCAGCGACCTGTTCGACGACGAGGAAGCCTTCCAGCGCAACGTCGAGCGCCTCCGCTTCCAGCGCAGCGAAGTCATTGTCTTCCACGTCCTCGACAAGGACGAAATGGAATTCCCCTTCACCGGCACCGTGAAATTCATCGGGCTCGAAAACGCCGGCACGCTCCAGACCTCGCCCGCCGCCATCCGCAAGAGCTACCTCAAGACATTCGACGATTTTCGCATGCGCATGCGCCGTGTCTGCGACCGCACCGGTTCCCATTACGTCCTTGCCAACACCGGCATCCCCATTGGCGAAACCCTCAGCCAGTACCTCGCCTTCCGCCAAAACTTCCACGCCCGCTAATTCACCATGCCGACGCTCCTCTCTCCCGCCATCTGGTATGCCGGCGCCGCCGTCCTCGCCGCCCCCATTGCCATCCACTTGTTAAACAGGATGCGGGTGAAGATCATCCATTGGGGCGCGATGAAATTCCTTCTCGAGAGCATCCGCAAAAACCAGCGCCGTCTCCGCATCGAGGACCTCCTCCTCCTGCTCATGCGCTGCGCCATCATCGCCCTGCTCGCGTACGCCTTCGGCCGCCCGGTCATCAATCCCAACGGCGCCGGCGCCGCGAGCACCAGCGGGCCCACTATCGCCGTCTTCATTGTCGACCAGACCGCCAGCATGGGGCAGAGCAACGGCGTCAACACCCGCTATGAGCTTGCCAAGACCGAGGCCGGAAAGATGCTCGACAACCTCCCATCCAGCTCGCAGGTCGCGCTCTTCTTCTCCACCGACCACCTCGTCCTCGCCGTGCCGCGCCCGGTTTCCAATCTCCCGCTCGTGCGCCGCATCATCGACGCCTCGAATCCCTCCTACCGCACCGGCGATCTCCTGCCCGCCATCCAACAGGCGCTGAACGTCCTTCACGATTACAGCGGCACCCGCAAGGAAATCGACATCTTCACCGACAACCAGGCCCTCGCTTGGAAACAGCTCGACCAGATCAAGCCGCTTGTCGCCGGCGCTTCCGAGGTGAACTTCAATCTCGTTCCTCTCGGCTCCGGCGCGGGTGAGGACAACCTTGCCATCACCGCCATCAAGCCCCAGGCCTCCATCCCCGCCGCCGGGGAGGATTACGACGTTGTTGTCGAAGTGTCCAACTTCACATCGGCGCCTGTTTCCGGCGTCCACGTCACGCTCGCCATGGATGACCAGCAGTCCGCCACGGAAGGCACCATCGAGGGCGAAATCCCGCCGGGCAAAACCGGCGGCGTCCGCCTGGACGTGAAATTCACCCAGGCCGGCTATCACACGCTCACCGCCGCGATCCCCGCCGACCATCTCGCCGCCGACAACGAACGCGCCATCGCGGTCCAAGTCATCGACCAGATGCACGTCGCCATCGTCGAGGGCACCCAGCCCACGCGCTCATTCCGCGACGGATTCTTCATCGAGAACGCCCTCGCCCCTGTTGCCAGCACCCACTTGGCGGATTACTACCTCAAGCCCGATATGGTGACTTCCTCGTGGCTCGAGGATGGCGACTTCAGCAAGGATGAAATCATCTTCCTCGCCAACGTCGGCGACATCAGCACCAACGCCGCCCAGAAACTCCAGAAATACGTCCAGGAGGGCGGCGCGCTCGTGATCTTCCCGGGGCCGAACACCCACACCGACTCGTACAACACCGAGCTCAAGGACATTCTCCCGGCCACCTTCGGCAGTTTGCGCGACCTCACCAAGCCCAGGCCCGGCTCGCTCATCAAGTGGCAGGTGAGCAATTATCCCCACCAGATCACCTCGCTCTGGAACGATTCCACCTACACCTCGCTCGGCTCCGTCGAGACCTCGATTTATTATCCTCTCTACCTCGTCCAGACGAAGGACAAGGCCGACGCCCCGCTACCGATCGTCAATTACCAGGACAACACCCCCGCCGCCGCCGAGCGCATCATTGGCAAGGGCCACGTCATCATGTTCAGTTCCGCCGCCGATTCGCGCTGGAGCTACTTCGTGCTGCATCCCGATTTCCTGCCATTCATGAACCGCCTCGTTGCGCATGTCTCCAAGCATGAGAACCCGGAGAAGCTCACGGTTGCCCCAGGCTCGCCCTTTGACCACCCAGTCAACGCCGACATGGTGGGCCACGAATACTCCGTGATCCGCCCCGACAGCAAGGGCAAACCGGTCCTCGGCGGAAAGGTCGAGTTCCTCAACCGCCAGGCTGTCGTGCGCTACACCGATACCGAGGTGGCCGGCGCTTACCGCGTGCTCGTTGCAGGCTCCGATCTTCCGGTTGCCGCCTTTGCCGTGCAGATGGACGCGCATGAATCCGACCTGCATCCCGCTTCCAGCGAATCACTCGCTTTCCTCAACAAGGGCGGCCAGAACGTGGCCTCGTCGCCCACTCTCGAATCCCAGCCCGCCGGTGGCATCCGTCGCGAACTCTGGGGCTATATGGTCATGATCGCAGCCATCATCGCGGTAGTTGAGATGCTGCTCGCCCACAAATTCAGCCTCGCCAAATGATCCGTACTATCCTCAACCATTTGATCCCCGCCCAAGCCGGCGCGGCCAGCACCGAAGTCACGCTTTCGCACGAGGGCATGAGTTACGGGCTCGCCCTCCTGCTCCTGGTCATCCTCGGCGCCGCTGCTTTTTGGGCCTACCACTGGGGCGCGCCCGGCTTCTCGCGTTTCCGCCGCGCGTTTCTCGCCTCGCTCCGCGTCGCGCTGATCGGGCTTTTCATTCTTTTGCTGGTCAAGCCCGTCCTGATGCTCACGATCAACCAGCCAATCCGCGAAAAATTGCTCGTCTTGATCGACACGACGCAAAGCATGACCATCAAGGACCGCCGCGGTTCCGATGACGACCAAAAGCGCGCCGCGATCGCCGCGGGCCTCATCGCCCCCTCCGCCGGGCTCAATGGCTCCGCGCCCGGTGACGGTAAATGGAACAGCGCCTCCCGCGCGGATCTCATCAACGCCATCGCCGGCAACAGCCAGCTCAACCTCTGGTCGCGCCTCCAGGAAAAGGCCGATCTCGATTTCTACTCGATGGACCGCGAGGCGAAATCGATCGGCGCCCCGCGCAAGGCCGAGGGCGAGGACACCCACATCGACCTCGACAGCGCGAAGGACTTTTTCCAGAAGGTCCAATATAACGGCGACGAAACCGCCCTCGGCGATTCGCTCCAGAAAGTCCTCGCTGAAAATCGCGGCCAGCCCGTTTGCGGCATCATGCTCATCACCGACGGCGGCAACAACACCGGTGTCGCCCCCGAGGAAATCGCCCAGCTCGCGAAGGACGACGGCCTCCCGCTTTACCTCTACGGAGTCGGCATCACCAAGCCGAAGGACATCGTCGTGCACGACATCAGCGGTTCCCGCGGCGTTTTCGTGAAGGAGCATGCGGAATTCAACGTGAAGGTGCGCGGCAGCGGCTATGCGGGCGAGACCGCGAAACTCGTCCTCAAGGCCGACGGCAAGGTCGTCGATACGCAGGACATCACGCTCAGCGACAACGACGCCGAATACAAGCTCGGCTACAACCCGCAGGAAAAAGGCGAGGCGACCGTCGAGGCTTCCATCGACCCCCGCCCCGATGAATCCGACACCGACAACAACGCCGTCTCGACCAAGGTCCGCATCCTCGACACGAAGGTGGATGTCCTCTACATCGAGGGCGATCCCCGCTGGGACTTCCGCTATCTGCTCGCGCAATTGCAGCGCGACCGGCGCCTCAATGTGAAGTGCGCCCTGCTCAACGGCGATCCCGATCTCGGCACCGAGGCGAATTCGCCCTTCCTCAAGGGCCTCCCCTCCGACCGCGCCGAAATCGTCAGCAACAAAATCATCATCCTCGGCGATGTGGACCCTGCCGAACTCGGCCAGGCCCGCATGAAACTGCTCAACGAATGGGTGAGCGACATGGGCGGCGGCCTCATTTTCCTCTCCGGCCCGCGCTACAATCCCTTCCATTACGCCGGCACGCCGCTGGAGCCGCTCCTCCCGGTCGAGCTTCTCCAGGGTCTCACCGAGGGGCAATACGCCGCCAACAGCTGGCCGCCGATCCAGTTGAAGCTCACCCCCTCCGGCGAGGCTTCCGATGTGATGAAGCTCTCCGACGATCCCGATCTCAACCGCAAGATCTGGAACAGCTTCACCGGCGTGCGCTGGACCGCCCGCGTCGCCAAGGCCCGCCCCACCGCGCAGGTTTTCCTCGAGGATTCACGGCCGGCGCTCGCGAGCCGCGACGACCTCATGCCCGTCATCGCCCAGCAGCAATACGGCAAGGGCCTCGTGATGTATTTCGGCACCGACGAAACCTACAAGTGGCGCAGCACCATCGGTGAGAAGTTTTACATCCGTTTGTGGGACCAGGTCATCCAGAGCTTCTCGCTCGACCGCCAGCTCGGCGCTTCCGCCCGCACCCAGCTCAAGGTCGAGAAGCCCGTGTATCTCCCGAATGACAAGGTCGTGATCTCCGGGCAGATTTACAACGAGAAATTCAGCCCGCTTACCGACGCCACCGTCCCCGGCATCATGACCATCACCGGCACCGACGGCAAGGAGACCAAGGAGAATGTCTCCCTTACTTCAGACCCCCAAACGCCGGGCCAGTATGAACTCGATTACCCGGCGAAAATCGTCGGCTCCTATCAGTTCGCCACGATCATCGATCCGAATGCCCTGCTGAAATTCGATGTCATCTCGCCCAAGATCGAATTCGCCGACACCGCCCTGAATGCCGACCTGCTGCAAAACATGGCCAACATTTCCGGCGGCAAATTCCTCCGCGAGGAAGACCTCAACGGCCTCCCGGCGTTGGTCTCCAGCAACACCGCGACCGTCCCGACGTTCAAGAAACTGGACTTGGTCTATTCCCCGTGGTGGATGGGCGCGCTGATGGCCCTCGCCGTGCTTGAATGGCTCTTCCGCCGGTTGTGGCAACTCAAATAACCAGGAACAAGGAACCAGCTTAGAACTATGAACTTGAAATCCAAAGCCGGCCCTGCGGTAAAGATTCCCGTCCGCAAGAAGACCCCGCTCAAGACCCGCCCCGCGAACCCGCCTGTTCCCCTCCCAAGGATCATCCTCTCGCAGCTCAACGGCGTCTCCCACAAGGTCACCGCCGTCGCCCTGCGCGAAGGCTTCCTCTGGCTGCTGCTCGCGGTCTCCGGTATTGTGCTCGTGCAGTGCACGCTCGACTGGCTCTTCGACCTCGCGTGGCACATCCGCCTCATCTTCGCCATCCTGGACCTCGGGCTCCTCGGCTGGCTTTCCTACCGCTACATCTTCCTCCCGCTCCAAAAGCCGCTCTCTCCCGAGCAGGCGGCCCTGCGCGCCGAGTTGAAGTACCCCGCGCTGCGCACCTCGCTCATCTCCGCCGTGCAGCTCGCGAAGAACCCCGAGGGTTCCACGCGCATGGTCGAAATCCTCATCCAGCAGGTCGCCAAGCGCGCCGCGCAGATGGATTTCCGCCAGGCCGTGGACGCCAACCACCTCAAGAAACTCACCATCGGCGCCTTCTCGGTCGCGGTCGTGACCGCCGGCCTCGGCGCGGCGTTCATGCCGAAGACGATCGTGCTTATCGAGCGCCTCCTCCTCTCCACCATCCAGCTCCCGACGCAAACCATCGTGGTCGACGTGAGCGGCGACTTCAAGGTCCCCGCCGGCGAAACCATCGAGCTCAAAGCGCAGGTGAAGGAAGGAACCGTCATTCCGAAATCGGGCTCCGTGACCATCGACTACGATGGCGGCAAAGGCTCCCAAACCGTGACCCTCACGCCGAAGGCATCTGAGCCAGGCGCCTTCGCGCTTACAATCCCCAACGTGCAGCAGGGTTTCACCTATCGCTTCCGCCTCAACGACGGCCGCGGCAATGAATTCAAGGTCACCATTCTCCATGGCCCCACGCTCGCAAAGGTCAATTTCGAGGCGAATCCGCCCGCGTATACCGGCCTTCAGAAAACGTCGCTCCCGCCCGGCAACATCACCATCATCGCCGGCGGCACGCTCCATATCGAGGGCAAGGCCGACCAGGATTTGAAATCGGCGGTCGTCCAGTTGAAGGGCGTCGACAAACAAATCCAGATGGCCATCGGCGGCGATTCGCGCACCGTGACTGCCGACGTCCAGATTCCCGCCCAAGGCCTCGAGGCCTTTTCCATCTCGATGTTGAACACCGACGGCATCCCGTCGCCCAACAACACGCTCTACCACGTGACAGTCACCCCGGACAAGCCGCCGGAAATCACCTTCGCCGCCGGCCAGGCCGAGGACTTGACCTTCGTCGAGACCGATCGCCCGCGAATCCTATTCAAGGTCATCGATGATTTCCAGGTAGCCAAGGTGTTCCTTTGCGTCCAGCCCATCGCCGCCACCGCCGAAGGTTCCGACGAAGGCCCCAACGCGCAGGCCCCCAAGGAAGAAGCCATCCAACGCATCCCGATCCCGATCACCCCGGCCGCGGCGCTCAACTTCGATTACATCTGGAAAACCGCCGGCGATTCCGGCATCTGGAAGGAAGGCAAGACCGTGAGCTATTGGATCGAAGCCGAGGACAATAACAACGTCACTGGCCCCGGCGTCGGCAAATCCGGCAAGCGCCAGTGGCGCATCATCAGCATTGCCGAGAAGCAAAAGGAATTGAAGGACAAGGAAAAGGAAATCGCCGACAAGATGGACGAGATTGCCAAGAAAGAGCAGGAACTCCAGCAGAGCCTCGGCAACCAGATCAAACAGGAGTCGGCGCCGAAATAACCCGTCCCTGTCCCGTGTAAGAAACCCTCGATTTAGAGCAAAGTTCCCTTATAGTTAAACAACAAATAACGCGCGCATAAACTATGAACACCAAACTCAGTTTTGTCCGTAGTATCCTCCCATTGGCGGCCTTGGCCCTGTTGGCCCCATGGGCATCCCGCGCCGACGACGCCACCGACGCGCAAAAATCCCAGGCCTTCGCAAAGGCCGTGCAGCAGGACAACCTCGCCAAGGAGATGTCCTCCATCCAGGCCGAGCTCGCTTCCATGCACGAGGAGATGAAGCAGCTCCTCCCGCAGGATGTCGGCATGATCGACAAGGCGTTCGGCCAGATCGATTCCCTCTCCGCCAACGAGATGAAGTCCACCCTCGAGTCCCTCCGCGACGCCGCCCGTTCCGGCGACCTCAAGGGCCAGCTCGAAAAACTCGCCGACGCCTACAAGGGCCAGACCGACGCCATCCACAAGATGAAGGACATCTCCGGCGAGCTCGCCGCCCGCGGCATCCGCGACGACCTCACAGTCAAGCTCACCGAACTCCTCAAGCGCGAGGTGGTCGACATGGATGAAGTCAACCGCCTCGGCCAGGTCAGCCAGACCCCCGGCGGCCTACGAGACCGGTTCCAGCAGCGCTACCAGGTTGTTTTCGGCGACCAATCCACCGTCTCCGATGACGTGAAGGGCACCATTACTTCCATCAACGATTCCGCCGCCAATCTCCCCGAGGACTCCCGCAAATTCCTGACAGTCGCCACCGGCATCGCCACCCAAAACCGTCTTGCCGACAACGCCTCCGGCGCTGTCGTCCTCACCCAGAATGGCCCCTTCGCCCAAGCCGTCTCGGCCCAGGCCTCCGTGGTGGATACGCTTGCAATGATGGT
>DASZPK010000311.1:0-11504 GCA_035550335.1 Chthoniobacteraceae bacterium
TCGCCGCCGACCCGCATAATGTCATGGCACATGCATCCATGGGAGCCGCATACGAGATCACGGGGAATTACAAAAAGGCGCTCGCGCAATTCGACCAAGTGGTCGCGCTGCAGCCGAAGACTGACGGAAGCTACGGCCTGCGTGCGGATGTGCGTGCGCACTTGAAGGATTACGCCGGGGCGCTGGCGGATTATTCGCAGGCGACTCTCCTCGACCCGGCGGACCCGGGCAATTGGAGGGACCTCGCGTGGCTTCTCGCCACGTGCCCGAATGCGAAGGTCCGCGACGGCAAACGCGCGGTGGAAGCCGCGCGCAAGGCGTGCGAGCTGTCGCGGTGGCAGGATGCGGATGATGTGGACGCGCTGGCGGCGGCGCTCGCGGAGAGCGGCGATTTCGCGGGCGCCGTGAAGTTCGAGCAATGGTATCTCACGCTGCCGGGGGTTAAGGACGGGGATGCGCTGTCCGCAAAGAGCCGGCTGGCGGGTTACCAGGTGGGGAAGCCGTGGCGCGATTAGCAATGAGGGACGAGGAATTTCACCGCAAAGAACGCGAAGGCCGCAAAGTTAAAATCCTCCCAGCTCTTTGCGCTCCTTGCGCCCTTCGCGGTTAAAAACAAACTCTGTCTCACCTATGGAAGACCCCTTTGCAAAGGAGAATTCCCACCGCGATAAAGATGCAGCAGATCAACACCAGGAGCGCAAAAGACCCAAGACTGAATCCCGGTTGCAGATAGGAAACCTTGGGGTTTTTGGCGTCGTAGAATACGGTCACTTCCTTCCCCACGGGATAAGGCACGAGCTTTGCCTTCGCGGCAGCCGTGCTCTCCCCGCATGAGTCAATGGGGGCGACTTGATCGTTGGTATATTCCCGCCCTTCCACCGAATAACGGTAGGAAATTTGCGGCCCCGGAAAATGATCGCCACCCATCGACTTCCAGCGGACTTCGGACTCAATGATCCGGCCGGTCGTTTGGGGCCAATTCTTGATCTTGAACCAGCCGGGCAGCGCCCAGGAGAGCACGATCAAAAAAAACAGCCCGACGCCGATGAGGAAGGCTCCCACCATGGCGTGGCCTGACAGGTCATGCAGCAGGTTCATGGGGAGTTTGATGCGAATGCGCGGTTGTATTGAAGCGCGGTTTGTTTTAAATCAAAAATTATTTGTCGGTCTTCAAGCCCGTGTTCTTGAGTTCTTCGTCGGTGAGCGAGGGGACGATGTCGTCGGCGGTGAAGGGTTTGCCATCGAGGCCGACGCTGCGGAGGTAGTAGGAAGCGCCGTCGGGGGAGAGTTCGTAGTAGAAAAACTGGTTGCTGAATTCGAGGCGCTCGATGGCGATGGGGTCGGTGAAGTCCGTCCGCAACCGCATGCTCCCGGCGCTGGCCTCCTGGAGGCTGGCGGGGTAATGGCCGTGGCCGGCCTTGTAGGCTTCGAGATCGGCGACGGCGCGGTTGAGAATGAGGGGGGTTTCCTTGGCGCGGGCTTTATCCACCGCGCCGCCGCGCTTGAATATGCCGAAGTATGCCCCGTACGCGAAAATCACAATGTTTAACAAAAGGCCCGCGCAGGCAATGCCGAGGGTGGCCCAGCGTTTCTTCGCGATGCCGTACGCGAGCCCCACGGCGCCAAAGAAGAGGCCGAGACCGGGGATGAACGAAAGCACGGCGCTGCCAATGGCGAAACAGCCGGCGGCGCCGGCGGGCTTGGGGGATTGTGAGGTCGGGCCGGGAGGCATGGTCGGATTAAATCACAACGGGCGCGGGAGGCACGAAGAAAAAGTGGCGCGCCTTTCTCCGTCGCCCGTGTTTGACTTGGCGGGCGGGGCGCGGCATCATCGAAGGATGGAACGCAGGTCCGTGTTGATGAAATCCTTGCTCCCTGTCACGCCGTTTTTGATTTGCGCGGCGGTCGCCTGCCGGGCGCTAGCGCAGGATTCCGCGCCCCCGCCCAGCCCGGCGCCTTCGGCCACCCCGCAGGTGAAGATGAGCATCACGGTCGATACCGATTCGAACCAAAAGACCGCGATCGACTGGGCGCACGACGGGGCGATGGCGCTCTCGAAAAACGATTACGACACGGCGATCACCGATTTCAGCGAGGCGATCAAGCTCGACCCGGACAACAAGCTGAAGGCGACGATTTACAATGACCGCGGGAGCGCCCACGGATTCAAGAACGAGACCGACAAGGCGATTGCCGATTTCAGCGAAGCGGTGCTCGACGACCCGAACCTCGCCGAGGCGTGGTGCAACCGGGCGTGCGCGCTGGAGGCCACGGGGCAGCACGAGAAGGCGATGGCCGATTTCGCCGAGTCGATGCGGGTGAAGCCGGATTTCGCGCTGGCGTGGTATTACCGCGGGCGCATCCTGCTCGAGCGCGGGGAGACGGGGAAGGCGCTCGACGACTTGAACCACGCGGTCGATCTCGCGCTGGACAACGCCGCGATCCGCGACGCGCGCGGGAACGCGTACGAGCGCAAGGGGGATTACGACAAGGCGATGGCGGATTACTCGGATTCGATCGGGATCGATTCGGGTTACGTAAAGGCCTATTACGACCGCGGCAATGCCTTCGCTTCCAAGGGCAAATTCACGGAGGCGCTCGACGACCTGAGCGAGATGATCTTCCTCGCGCCCGGGGCGCCGTTCGCATATCTCAGCCGCGGGCTCGTTTACGAAAAGCAGGGCGAGCACGACAAGGCGATCGCCGATTTCAACCAGGCGCTGCAGCTCGACCCGAAGGACCTCGACGCTTACGTGAGCCGCGCCACTTCCTACGATAACAAGGCCGATTACCAAAAGTCGCTCGACGACTTGAACACGGCCCTCGGGATCGACGCGAAATCCCCGCCGGTGCTCAACAACCTCTCGTGGTTCATGGCCACCTGCACCGAGGACGACATGCGCGACGGCAGGAAGTCGGTGAGTTACGCCCTCCAGGCGTGCGAGCTCAGCCAGTGGCAGGACCCCGGTTTCGTCGACACCCTCGCCGCCGCCTACGCGGAGAACGGCGATTTTGACAACGCTGTCAAACTCGAGCAGAAGGTCCTCACTTATCCCAATCTCGACGAAAACTTCACGGGCGAAGCGAAGGCCCGCATCGCGCTTTACCAGGGCCACAAGCCATATCGCGAGAAAAAGAAGCCGTGAACGCCAGGACGTGGGCCATCGCCTGCTTTTGCTTTTTCGCCGTCCTGCCGGCGGCGCACGCCGGCCACGGCTTTGCCTCCGATATGCTTAGGCTCGGCATTGGATTCTCCGAGCAGAAAAAATACGACGAGGCGATTTTGTGTTACAACGAGGCCCTTGTATTTTACAACAGCAAGCACGAGCGCGAGCAAATCCTCTACCACCGCGCCGGTGCGCACGTCTGCAAAATGGAATATCCCGCCGCTATCGCCGATTTCACCGCGGCGCTGCGCCTTGATCCGCGCGATGCCAAAGCGTATTGTTACCGCGCCACAGCTTACTACTGGCACGGCGACTTTCACCAGGAGCTTGCCGATGCCAACGAGGCCATCCGCCTCGACCCCCGCATGGCCGATGCCTACATGGCCCGCGGAACGGCGTTCGAAGCCATGGGCAATCCCCGCCAGGCGCTGCCGGACATGGATACCGCCATCCGTTTGAAGCCCGGCAAGGAGGCACTTTCTTACGTCAACCGGGGCAAGGTTCACGACGATCTGGGGCAACTCGATCTCGCGATGCAGGATTTCGCGGAGGCCCTCCGCATCGATCCCAAAAATTATCTCGCCCTGACCAATATCGCGAATTGCCATTTCCGCACCGGCGATTTCGACAGGACCATCGCCGAATACAGCGCCGCCATCGCCGTCGACCCAAAAAACCCGCTCGCCTACATCGGACGAGGCGCGATTTACCAAACGCTCAACAAACTCGACGAAGCCCTTTCCGACGAGACGACCGCGATTTCGCTGAGCCCGCACAGCGCGATGGCCCTCACCAATCGCGCCGCCGTTTACATCGCCAGGCAAGAATTCCCAAAGGCGGTTGACGATCTGGACACCGCTGTTCTCGCCGACCCGAAATATGCCAATGCATATTACTTGCGCGGGTTGAGCGATATCGGCACGAACTCGCCCGACAAGGCGCTCGACGACTTTAACGAAGCCATCCGCTTGAATTTCCGCGGGGGCTCGGTGTTTTATGAGCGCGGATGCATTTTGGACACGAAGGGCGACATGGATGGAGCCATCCGCGACTATGCCTCCGCAATCCAGGCCGACCCGAAAGACACGGAGGCCTACGAAGCGCGCGGCATTGATTTCTACAAGCGCCACCTCTGGCAGAAGGCAATCGATGATTTCACCGCGGTCATTCGCCTCAATCCCAAATACGAGGATATTTATACGCAACGCGCGGACTGCCACCTGTCCATGGGCAACAACGCCAAGGCCCTCGATGATTACATGCAAGCGGTGCGGGAGGATGGAAAATCCCTGACGGCCCGGATCGATCTTTCATGGTTTCTCGCCACCTGCAGCGATGCCAGCTTGCGCAATGGGGTTGTTGCGCTGCGATACGCGCAGTCCGCGTGCGACGATTCGCTGTGGAAGGACAAATACGCCATCAGGGCCATCGCCGCCGCGTATGCCGAGACCGGCGATTTCGCGAGCGCGCAGAAATGCGAATCGCTTTTCCTCGCCCAACCCGGCCTCACCGGGCACCAGATCGATTTGTCAAACAAGCGTTTATCGCTCTACAAGGAGGGCAAACCGTGGCATATCGGGGATTGATGAACGCGCAACCCCCATCGCAATCCAAGCCCGGCCTCGCGCTTTTCGCGCTGCTTTTCATCGGGCTGGTGGTCATGATGGTCGGGCTGGTGCTGACGCTTTTCTTCGCGTGGTCGGTGATGCAGCAGGCCGATGCCGGGATGCAGGACCCGGATTATTCCCACGTGCCGCACATGAAGTTGTTTTTTCATTCGATGAACCAAATGGTGGCGGGTTCCGTGGGGACGGCGGTGCTGGGGATGGGGGTGTTCGCATGGTCGTATTTCGCGATCCAGCGCAAAAGAAAAGCCGCGGCGCCCGGCGGCGCCCTTGCCGATAACCGATGAAATACCTGGCCGCCCTTTTTCTCGTCCTGCTCTTCGCCGCGGCGCCCGCTTTCGCGGAGGAGATCGCGCCCGAACTCGACACGAAGGCCCGCGCCGCTTTCGATGCCGGGCATTACGACGAGGCGATCAAGCTCTGGGGGAGTGCTTACAAGCTCGATCCCAAGGCGGCCTACCTTTTCCACCGCGGGCAGGCTTATGAGCGCAGCGGCGATGCCGACAACGCCATCACCGATTACGGCCTGGCCATCAAGACCGATGGCTCGGACGCGGAATATTACGAGGCGCGCGCGAAGCTTCTCGCTGACAAAGCCGGCACAATGTCGGGCGATAACGGCGATGCTGATTCCGTCGATAAGACCGATTGGGACCAGGCGATTGCGGATTATACGGCGGCCATCGAGATTCGCCTCAAGGGCGTCGCCGATCCCGCCGCGTGGCTCAGGGAAAAATCGAAGCCCGACACGAAGGAGTATAACCTTGCTCTCGAGGATGCGTGCGTGGGCGAACTCATCAAGCTCAACCCGAAGGACCCCGCCCTGTGGCTGCGCCGCGCGGAGATCGACCCGAGCGTGGGAGACCCCGCGCGCGAGCTGGCCGATGACACGCAGGTCATCGCGCTCGACCCGAAGAACGCGAAGGCCCATCTCGCCCGCGCGAGCCTTTATCTCGACGACCCGCAGGACAGGCAAAAAGCGCTCGACGATTACACGGCCGCCATCGCCATCACACCCGACGACAGCATTTACCTCCAGCGCGCGGATTTATACGCCGTGATGAAGCAGGACGACAAGGCCATCGCCGATTACAACCAGGCGCTCACGCTCGGCGCGGGTGAGGAGGCTTACGCGGGGCTTGCCAATCTTTATGCGGCGCGCGGGGATTGGGACAAGGTGCTCGATATCTACGGCAAGGTGATCGCAGCTGATCCCGGCAGCGATACTTACCACGCGCGCGCGGAGATTTATTATCGCAAGCAGGATTGGGACAACGTCATCGCCGACATGAACAAGGCGGCGGAATTCGACGTGAAGGACGCGAAGGCGCAGGCCGATGGCGATAAAGAGAACGGCGTTGCCGGCGAGCCGATGAAGGGCGACGGCGTGGCGCCCAACACGCTCGTGATGCGCGGCGACGCCGAGGCCCGCAAGGGGCAGTTTGACAAGGCGCTTGCCGATTTCCGCCACGCCTCCGCAAACGACCCCGATGCATGGCCCGCTGCCGACGCCGAGGCGTGGACCCTCGCAACCTGTCCCGACGCAAAAATCCGCGATGGCGCCAAGGCCGTGAAACTCGCCAGCGACACCTGCCTCAGCACCGGCTGGGAGGAGACGAGCCCCATCGACACCCTCGCCGCCGCCGAGGCCGAGACCGGCAAATGGAAGGAGGCGGTCGACCACGAGACGCAAGCGATCAAGGCCGCGAAGGACGACGAGCAGGAGGCCCGCGACGACAAACGCGCCGAGGCGGATGAAAAACAATCGCGCATCGACGAGGACGAGCGCCGCATCAAGGAATACAGCGCCCGCCTCGCGCTCTATCAAAAAAAGCAGCCTTGCCGCGATTGCAAGGAACAGGAGTGGTGAGAAATTTGATGGACAAGGAGAAACAACAATTCGACTGGGCGGCGAACGACCCCCGTGGGCCCAAGGGGGAATCGCAATCGCAGCCACGGTGCCAATGGTTCTCTCAATTTGATGGTCTTTGAAAACAGAATTCCGTCCAACCCTCATGAAAACCCCGCTCATCCTCGCGTGCTGGCTTCTCCTCGCCACCACCGTCGTTGCGTACGGGATGCCGCGCTTGCCTCCCGAACTCCCCCCGCCGCAGCGCGGCGATTCCATCGACACCCTTTACGAAAAAGGGGCCAACGCGCAGGCCCTCCGCGACTTCAAGCGCGCCATCGAGTGCTGGAGCATGGTCATCGACCGTCGTCCCGACGATGCGACCGCCCATTTCAACCGTGCCGCCGCCTACGAGGACCTGACCGCGGATGAGCAGAACGAAGCGGTCGAGGCCGCCGATATCGACAAGGCGCTCGCCGATTATTCCGAGGCCATCCGCATCGACCCGAAAGACCCGGAAGCTTGGTGGCGCCGCGCGCAGATATACGAGGGTAAACAATTGTTTGACAAGGCGGTGGCGGATTACTCCGCCGTCGTGGAGGCGGATCCGCAAGGCGCGCCTCCCCTCATGAAACGCGCCGAGTTTTACGCCAGCCAGCACGAGACTGACAAATCCATCGCCGATTACACCGCGGCCCTCCGCATCGATCCCAAGCTCATCGCCGCTTACCGCGAACGCAGCGGCGTTTATATCTCGGTCAAGGATTGGGACCACGCGATCGCGGATTTAACATGGCTCATCGCCCACGACGGCAAGAATGACCCCCGGGAGCCATTCCACAACGAGGATTATTACCACAGCCGCGCCGAGGCCTACGCCGGCAAAGGCGACATCGACAAAGCCATCGCCGATTATACCGAGACCATCCGCCTCGCGGGTGACGACCAGCCTTATGGCGATTACGTTGAGCGAGGCGAGCTTTACCGCGCCAAGGGTGACAGCGCCCGCGCTCTCGCCGATTACACCGCCGCGCTCAAGTCCGACGATGCCGACCAGCAGGACCGCGATTTCGCCCGCATGTATCGCGGCGAGCTTTACTGGTCGATGGGCGAGAAGGACAAGGCGGTCGCGGATTTCACCAAGGCCGTCGAGTTGAAACCGTGGACTTACGATTACTTCACGTGCGCACGCGCCCTCATGCAATCGGGCAAGTTCGACAAGGCCATCGCGATCTGCACGCAGGCGATCGAGTTATGCGACGCGGGGCCGCCGGGGCTGGAATTGCGCGCCGCCGCCCACGCCGCCCGCGGCGACGCCAAAAAAGCGGCCGCCGATTTCCACGAAGCCGAGGACGGCCTGAAGGAAATGTGCACTTCGGGCAAATGGAAGGTCGCCGAAGATATCGACGAGCTCGCCGGCGTGGAGTCCCGCCTCGGCAAATTCGACATGGCGCAGCGCCACGAGCAAATGGCCCTCGACCTCGCGCGCTCCGGCAAAGACCCCGACGCGAAGTTATTGAAAGCGATGGAAGCCCGCCTCGCCCTCTACAAGCAGAACAAGCCGCGCCTCGTGGAAAACGAGCCGGTCGAGGTCACTCCTGGTTATCCGGGCGAAATGTAATGATTTTCCGTCCAACCCCTCATGAACGCGAAGAACGCCGCATCCCTCCTCTCCGTCTGCTGGCTTTTATTGGCCGGGCCCGCCGCGCGCGGGGAATATTTTCCACCGTTCAATCTCGAGGAATGCATTTACCGCTCATCGCTGGTCGCGCGCGTTGAGATCGACGAGGGGGGGCTCATTGTGAAGGTGGACGAGGTTTTCAAGGGCGACCCCAAATTCGCGGGCAACGTGCGGATCGATGAAAATTTCCTGCCGGAAAAAGGCAAGCCGTGCGAAGCGGTGCTGTTTCTCCATAATGAAACCGGCAAATGGGAGCCCGTGCTCCAATACATGGGCGTGGCAGAATTGCGCGGCGACGAGGTGAAACTGCCGGACATCGGCAAGATGCTTTATCCCGCCGGCGGGCCGAAAAATTTCACGAGGGCCGCGTTCCTCGACGCGGTGCGCGCGGAGGTGAAGGAGAGCGCGAAACTCGACCGCCTGCTCGGCCTGCCACCGGGGGCGGAGCGCACGCGGCTGCTCATTGCATTCGCGCTCAGGCACGGCGATGCGGCGGTGGATGCGGGTGTGGAAAATGCCATCGGCGACCGGGACTCCGCATCGTTCGATTTCCGGCGGATCGAGCAAAGTTTCAGGACCAGCGAGACGACTGACCGGTTTGGCGACAAGCGCATGCTTCCTCCCGCGAAGGACGACGAGGCCGCGCTGCTCGCCGCGCTGAAAGCCGCCACGGATGGCCGCGAGCAGGCGCTGCTGCTGCGCATGGCGGGGGAGATTCCGCTTTCGCCGGCGGCCTACGATGCGGTCGAGCCATACACGGCGGAGTCGCACCCGGCGGCGGTGCGCCACGCGGCGATCGGCGCCATCCATTGCATCGCGCCCGACAGCGCGACCGCCCGGCTGGCGGCGTCGCTCGACATCAAGGAGCCGGAGTTGCTAACAATGTTGAACAACCTGGGATCCGGTTCGCAAGCCGGCGGCGCGCTCGACCCCGCGGTGATGGAGCGGCTCGCCCGCCTTGCGGGGGAGATGCGGGACAGCGCAAAAATTTACACGGCGCAATCCCCCGGGGACGATTACAGCCGGATTTCGAACATTCGCAGCCGGCTCATGGACGAAATGGCCCGCTACGCCCACCCGCGTTTCGCCGCCGTGCTTTACGATTGGGCAATGGCGGCGAGGCCCGCCGGCAACGCGGACCCCACGCTGCAATCCATCGACCGCGACGCGGCGTTGCGCGGCTTGCAGCAGATCACCGGCTTGAATTATGCGCGCGCCGATGCGGACGCCTGGACGAAATGGTGGCAGGCCGCGCGCCCCCGTCTCGAAATGAAATACGACCTCGCCACCAGCGAAGGCCGCGCCGCGTGGGCCGCCCAGTGGGACGCCGCCGACGAGGGGACGCGCCGCCTCCTCGCGCGCCTCTGGTGGTACGAACCGAAGCCCGATGAAAAAGCGCTGCTCGCCGAAGCGGAAAAGAGCGCCGCTATCCGCGGCGCGCTCGGCGAATTGTGGAAACAGGGCCGCCTTTCGCCCGACACATGCAAGCAACTCGTGGAGCGTTTTTTCAGCGTCACGCTCGTCGAACTGCCGAACCCCTCCGAAGACCCGAAAAAATTTCCCACCGCGCGCCGCCTCGCGGTGAAGGCGCACAGCGATTTTCCGTTCCCGCCCGATATGCTCGTGACCGGGCGCTGCCTCTACCGCTTCGGCCAGGAAGGCGCCGCCGGCAACCCGCACGATACTAATGGCGGGTTCGAGGAGAAGCTCTCCGTGCTCGAGGAGCGGCCCTTCGCGGGCATCGAGGGCGAATACCCCGACGGCATGAAAGTGCGCGCGCTCTTCGAATTGAAACCGCTCGACCGTCCCGCGCAAATCATCACCGGCTGGCAGGCGGAGATCGTGCCGCAGCCCCTCGAACTGCGCGCCGCGGGAAAATGACCCGCGTTGACACGCATCGCTTTCACGGCAGATAGTTCCACGGCACAGCCACGATGAAACTCCGCGCTCCGTTCGCACTCCCGCTGCTCCTCGCAGCCGCGCTCCCGCTTTCGCGCGCCCGCGCGCAGGATGCCATCGACCGCCTCGACATGCAGGCCCACGCGGCCCTCGACGCGAATCAGCCCGAGACCGCCATCAAGGACTGGACCGAGCTTTTAAAACTCGATCCAAAAAACGCGAACGCTTTTTTCAACCGCGCCGCCGCTTACGAGGAACTGACTGCGGATGAACCGAACCAGGCGGCCATGGCGGCCGACGACGACAAAGCGCTGGCCGATTACACCAGCGCGATCCAGCTCAATCCCGACGACCCGGATGCCCTCGAGCACCGCGCCCGGATTTACGCGCAAAAGATCGGTGGCGAAGGCGCATACGCGGAGAACCAGCGCAAGGCGATCGCGGACTACGAAGCGGCCTACACGCTGCGCACGAAGGGCATGGACGACCCGAAGGGATGGTTGACAAGCACGGCCAAGCCGGATGACGACGCCGGGAATATCGCGCGCTGGAATTTGGTCATCAAACTCGACCCGAAGGACCCGCAGGCTTACTTGAACCGCGCCCTTGTCCACGAGCACGCGGCCGATTTCGCAAGCGCCGCCGCGGATTACGGCGAGGCGGCCCGCCTCGACCCGGGGGATGTGACGACGCTCGTGAAGCAGGCCTCGGATTTTTTCACCGCCAATGAATATGAAAAGGGGATTGCCGGTTACACGGCGGCGCTCCGTCTCGATCCCGCGAACGTGGAAGCCTTGACCCAGCGCGCCCACATTTATGTGCGCAGGATGATGAACGATGATTTTGGCAGTCCCATTTTCGAGGAGGATTTGGCGAAGGCGGTCGCGGATAACGAGGAGTTACTTAAAATCCGGATGCGCGACGGGAAAAACCCGAAGGAATGGCTGGAAAAGGAAGCGGCCGTGTCGACCCTCACAACGCCGGTCCTCGCCTGCCGCGATATGATCGTGAAGCTCGACCCGAAGGACGACAAGGCTTACATCAACCGCGCAGCCGCTTACGATTCAAACGGCGCTTACGCGGATGCCGCGGCGGATTACAGCGTCGCGATCCGCGCCAACCCGCAGGACGCCGGCCTGTATATCGAGAGGGGCGGGGATTTCGTGCAGACCGGCGATTACGACAAAGCGATCGCGGATTTCAACGAGGCGTTCCGGCTCAAGCCCGCGTCGGACGACGATAGCGCGAAAGCCCGCACGGGCCGGGCACTGGGTTACAAGGGG
>DASZPK010000312.1:0-3834 GCA_035550335.1 Chthoniobacteraceae bacterium
GGCGCAAACTGGTGGTGCGTTCCGCGGCCATCGGGGAGAAGTGGATGGAGGCGCTGCTGCGCCGCACCGAGTTGATCAACTCCCGCGGTGTCGAGGGCGTGCGCGTGATCGGCGGCCATGCCGACCCTGCCACGCTCGAGCTGCGTGAATTCTTCTACCGCAACGGCGTGGCCCACCGCTGGTTCGACCCGGACGAACCCGCCGGCGCGCAGCTCGTGGCCGCCTTGGGCGCGGGTCCCTTCCGCTTTCCGCTGATCGCGCGCATGAACCGCGTGCTGGCGCAAAACCCGGCGCTGGAAAAGGTCGCCGAGTGCACCGGGATCCACCGGGCCATCCCGGATGATGTGTTTGACACTGTCATCATCGGCTGCGGGCCCGCCGGGCTGGGAGCGGCCGTTTATGCGGCCTCGGAAGGGCTGCGCACGCTCGCGCTCGACCGCGTGGGCCCCGGCGGCCAGGCGGGGGCGAGTTCCCGCATCGAGAATTACGCCGGATTTCCCGCCGGCCTCACCGGGCACGAGCTCGCGATGCGCAGTTATTTACAGGCGCTGAAATTCGGCGCGCAATTTTCGGCCCCGTGCGACATCTCCGCGGTGCGCTGCCTCCCCGGCGAGCTTCACCGCGTGGAGATGAGCGACGGATCCGCGATCCGCACCAAGACGGTCATCATCGCCACGGGCGTGAGCTACCGGTCGCTCGATGTGCGGGGGCTGCGGTCGCTGCGCGGCGCGGGCGTTTATTTCGCGGCGACGCAGGTCGAGGCCACGCTCTGCGACTGCCGGCCGGTGCACATCATCGGCGCGGGAAATTCCGCGGGGCAGGCCGCGATGTTCCTCTCGACGCAGAACGAAAACGTGAACCTCATCGTGCGGGGCGGCGATTTGCGAAAGAGCATGTCCTCGTATCTCTCCGAGCGCGTCGAGGCGAATCCGCGCGTGCGCGTGCGGCTCCATTCCGAGTTGCGCGCAATCGAGGGGACTCGCGAGCTGGAGCGCGTGCATATCGAAAACACCGCCACCGGCGAAACGAGCATCGAGGAGAGCTGCGGCGTGTTCGTTTTCATCGGCGCAAAACCGTGCACCGATTTTCTCGACGGCTCGGTGCACAAGGACGGCAAGGGGTTCATCATCACCGGCGCGGAATTGGTCGCCTCCGGAAAATGGAATCACACCGGACGCGTCCCCTGCTCGCTCGAAACTTCGTGCGCCGGCGTTTTCGCGGCGGGCGATTGCCGCGCCTATACGCCGAAGCGGGTGGCGTTTTCCGTGGGTGACGGCGCGTACGCGGTATCGTGCGTGCACGATTACCTGGGGACTTATTCGTAGGTGTTTACAATGTAAAATGTCGCCTCTGGTTTTTCGTTGTGTGCATAAATTTGCCTTCCCAGCGCGCAACGGCGATGGTTTAGTTCTTGGATCACCCCAACAACCTTCAGTCTGTTCCCCATGAAGAAAGCACTCCTCGCCACGTTTCTCTCCGCCCTGCTCCTGCCAGCAATCGCGCACGCTGCGCCGCCCGCCGCCGCAGCCAAACCGCGTGACATCACCACCAAGGATGGCACCGTTTACCACAACGCCACGATCGTCGGCTCGACTGCCGACGAGGTGATGGTCGCGTACGACGGCGGCACCGCCTACGTGCAGATCAACAATCTGCCCGACGACCTGCAGAAGGACCTCAAGTACATGACCCCCGAGGAACGCGCCAAGGCCGAGGCCGAAAAAGCCGCGGAAAAGAAGGCAGCCGACGCCAAGGCCGAGCTGGACAAAAAGGCGAAGCTCGAATCGAGCAAACACGAATACGTGCCCGGCACCGAAAAAAGCGCCTACCCCCAACTCAATCCCGATTTTTTCCCGGACGAACTCTCCTCGCAGATCGCCGCCTATAACACGAAGGCGCAATACAACGCGATTCTGGCCGGCGGCCCGAAATCACCCGACACGGACGCGACCATCAAGGACAACGTTCAAAAGATGACCGAGCTCCACTCGATCTACACGGCTTACAAGGCTTTCGTGCAAAATCCACCGGCCGGTGTCGATTTGCCCGCGGCGCGCAAGGCCGTGGCCGACCAACTCGTCAAACCCTACGACAGTATGCCCGAAATCGCTTTTCGCGCGATCTGGGGTGTGCCCGACAAAGTCGACACCGCCAAAGGCGATGACAAATCGGTCAGCAAGACTTACCATTACGGCAAGAGCAACTTTACTTTCAAAGACGGCAAGTACGTGAATCCCGAAGCACACAAGGGCACGCTCTAATAACTCCTGTCCGCGCGCATGCGCGGATCATTTCCCGGCCCGCGCCCACGCGAAAGAGAGGCCATCCGCCTCGATGCGCTTCCGTTTTTCGGGCGAATCCTGCGTGTAGAGTTCCGCGACCACGCGCCGTTTTTGATAAGCGCCCGCAAGCAGTTTCCTGACGCGATGCCATGCCACCACCGGACCGCGCATCCAGGCGAGAGACGCAGCCGTTTCCTGGAGATAGCGCCGCCGCTCATCGCGCGCGATTTCCGTCTGCCCGAGATTTTCCTCGAGGATCGTGAACGCCGAGAGCGGCTCCGGGATCACCGCCATCGGCAGGTGCGCGGTGAGCATCGCGGCAACCCACACACCGTCGGCGATCGTTTTCCAGCGGTCCTCGAGGAAAAATCCCCGCTCGATCACCGAGCGCCGCACGAATGTCGCGCACGAAAGCGTATTCAAATGCGAAAGGCGCAAGTGCAGGAGCGACGGCAGCACCGTGCGCCGGTAGGAGAGCAATTCGCCCGATTCCGAAACCAGCAGCGCATCGCCGAACGCCACATCCACCTCCGGGCGCGCCCGGAAAAAATCGCGCACCTTTGCCAGGGTGCCCGGCAGGTATTGCTCGTCGCAATTCAGCCACGCCAGCACCTCCCCCTCAGCGCGGCGAAATCCGCGGTTGATGGCGTCGTACATGCCCTTGTCCTTCTCCTCGAACACGCGCGCCTGCGGATGCGAGGCGGTCCATTCCGCCGCCCATGCACTCAACTCCCCGCCGCTGCATGCGTCCTGGATGATGTGCTCCGCCCCGACCTCCGCCTGGTCCGCGACCGAGGCGGCGCAAAGCCGCAGCCACCGCAACTGCCTGTAGCTCGGCGTGATGATGGAGATCTCCGGCTTCGTCATTCGATCCCGTCATTAATCATTTCCGTGCTTCCTTTCAAAGTTTCAATTGCTTAAATTCGCGCCCAAAATAATTTGATTCCACATGCGCCCGGATTTCACCCATCCCTGATCCCGCCCCGCCGTATCGTCCATCCACTCCTCTTCCGATGCCGCGAACGAGAATCATGCAAATCTTCAGCCGCTACGAGCACTATGGCGGCGAGGAGGGGAGTGTCTACCGGATCGGCGACGCCATGCAGGACCAGTTCGATGTCGAGTATTTCCTCGCTTCCACGGCGGAGTTCATCAATTCGCCGCTCCACGAAAAGCTCACCATCCCGCTCCGCATCTTTCACAACCCCGAGGTGGCCCGCCGGCTGAAGCGGGTGCAGGAAATCGGGCGGTTCGATGTCTGGCAGATCCACAACGTGCTGCCGGCCATGTCGCCCGTGGTCTATTCCACCGCGTTCAGGCTGCGCATCCCGATCGTGCATTTCCTGCACAACTACCGTTTTGGATGCACCAATGGCTTTTTCCTCCAGCACGGCATCCCCTGCCAGCGCTGCATGCACGGGAATTTCTGGCCGGCGTTCGTCGGCAAATCGTGGCGCAACAGCCGGGTGCTGAGCGGGGCCATGGGCGCGGTGCTCTACCACATCCGCCACATGGATTTGTTTAACAGGGTCACACAATGGATCGCCATCAG
>DASZPK010000313.1:0-10185 GCA_035550335.1 Chthoniobacteraceae bacterium
CGCTCCCCTTGCCGAACGTGGAAAAATTGCCGCCCACCATCACCGCGCGACCGTAGTCCTGCAACGCCGCGCCAAGCAACTCGGCGGCGGAAGCGGTCATGTGGTCGGTCAGCACCACGAGCGGGCCGTCGTAAATCGCGGGGCCGTCGGCCTTGGAAACGTAAATTTTCCCACTGCGGTCCTTCTCCTGCACGATCGGCACCGCGCCGAGGAAAAGGCCGCCAACGCCCACGGCTTCCTCCAACTCGCCGCCCGGGTTGTTGCGCATATCGATCACCATCCCGGCCACGTTTTCCTTTTTGAGCCGCGTCACCAAGGTGCGCATGTCGCGCGAGACGCTCCTGCCCTGCGGATGATCGGGGTCGCCGTAAAACGAAGGCAGCGTGATCCAGCCGAGGCGCTCCTTTTTGCCGTCGGGGAGCGTATGCTCGACGATTTCAGCCTTCGCCTCGTCGTCGACGAGGTCGATGTTGCGGCTGATGAGATCGATATCGCGGTGCTCGGGGGCATCCGCGCCGTCATTCGAGATGCGGGCAGTGACTTTCAAGCGGATATGCGTCCCCTGCTTGCTGCGCATCAATGAAAGCACGTGGTCGATGCTCATGCCGGCGATGTCCACAAAGTCACCATCCTCCTTCGCGATTGCCAGGATGCGGTCGTTCGCCTTGAGCCGCCCATCGGTGGCGGCGGGACTGCCCGGCAGCACGCTCACAATGCGCACGTAACGCCCGTCGCCCTCGATCACGACGCCGATGCCCACCATCGAAAGGCTCATGTCGGAATCGAGGTCATCGATGTCCTGCTTGCGCAAATATTCGCTGTGCGGATCGTAGGTGCGCACGAGCGCGTTGAGGAAAATCGCCATCGCCTCCGCTTCCTGCGGCTGGTCGAGCAGCTCGGCTTGCGATTGCTTGTAGCGCCCCGTGATCGTCTGCGCGCCTTCGGCGTCGGTCGACCCGTTGAGCTTTTCATCGAGCATCTCGCCCGCGATCTGGTTCTGCCAGAGCTTGTCGGCCTCGGCGTCATCCGCAGGCCATGCGGAATGCTCGCGGGTTACCTCCACGGAATTGGCGCCGGTGAAATCCAGCTTCGTCTTGAGCAGCGACTCGATTTTTTCCATGCGCTCGTTCACACGCTTTTTGTAGAGGTCGAAAATCTCAACTGCGGCCCCCGTGCGGCCCATCAGCGCGTCCTTGGCGATCGTATCGGCGTGCGCCTTGGTGATGGCGTCGACATCCTGCTGGGTGAAATAAAGATGGTCCTCGTCGAGATCGTGCAAATAATTCGCGAGGATGATCCTGGAAATCCGGGTGTTCAGCCGCTGGCCGGAAAAATGCCCCTCCTCCATCACCTGCGCGACCGCGCTTGAGATGGTGCCGTAATCGGTCGCGTTTTCGGTGGTGGCGGAGCCCGCAAACGCGGTGGCGATGGCAGCCACCGAGAACAACAACAAGTGCACCCGGACAGAAGAGGCGTATCTCATTTTGGCAAAGTTGACGGCAACTATAGCACAAAAAATAAAATGCAAAACAAGGAATTGGGCACAATTCTGATTTGAAAAAAACCCCGTCACGAAAGGCTGCAGCGTGCGCTGTCCCAGCGCAGGAGTTGCGCGTCGTCACGAAGGTTTCCGCAGCGGAGTCCACCTCCTCCGCCGGGGACAGCGGACTCTGCAGCTATTGCACCAAATGCTCCGCGGCGTCGGCGATCAGCATCGCCGCGCGCTCATCGGGCACCATGCCGGTGTTCACAACCAGGTGGTAATGTAGCGGGTCCGCGATATCTTCGTTAAAATAATGTTTAACATACCGCCTCCTGCCCATGTCGGCCGTCTCGATGTAAAGGACCGCCTCGCGCTCGGTGAGGTTGCGCAGCTTTCGGATCCGGCGGATGCGCGTCTCCATCGGCGCCACCAGGCGCACGTGAAGCACGTTCGGCAACCGCGACGTGACAATGTTCCCTCCGCGCCCGACCATGATCGCGTTCCCGAGGGTGGCCAGCCGGAGGATTGTATCCGCGGTATGCTCCACCAGGGAGCGCGGGTCGGGATGCAGCCCAAACACCTCCTCGATCATCGTGTGGATGTTGCCTTTGTCCTCGGGCATGTATCGCTTCAATCGCTCCGGGAGCGCATGGTCCTGGATCACCCGCTCGACAAGTTCGCGGTCGAAGAAAGTCCACGGCAGCGATCCGTGATGCCTGTCTTCCAGGATTTTTACGAGCAACTTTCCGATTGTCATGGCCCCTGCGCCGGTTTCACGCGAAATGGTGATTGCGGGCTGAGCTTTGATGTGTTGCGAGAACGGACGGCTTGCCAGGGCTTGAATGTAGCCCTTGCAAGAATCAAATAGGGAAGCTTGCATACCCGAGTATAGAGCCATGCTGAAATAAGCGCAACTTATTTCAGTGCCATCCCCGACTGGAAACCGCTACCCTCCTAGTTCCACAAATTGACGCCTTCGGTTTCCCTCCCATCGAGCACGATCTTCACGGTCGAAAGCAGTTTCGCGCGCTGGTAAGGCTTGCGAAGGAGCCCCTTCACTCCGAGCGCTTGCAGTTCCTCCTGGCGCACCAAATCCTGCTGCCCCGACGACGCAATGATTTTCACGCCGGGATTCATCACCTTCAACGCGCGGGCGAGCGCCACGCCATCAGCCTGCGGCATCATGATGTCCGTGAGCACCAGTTTGATCGCGCCGGCATTGAGCGTGTAAATCTTCAATGCCTCGTTGCCATCGGAGGCGGTGATGACCTTGTAGCCGCTGCGCGCCAGGAGCGCCTCGAGCACGGTGCGAATCTCAAACTCGTCGTCCACCGCGAGGATGAGTTCACCGTTGCCGATGGGCGCCTCGTCCTGCATTAATTTCGGGGCGACCGCTTCCAACGAGGTGCTTGCCGGCAGGTAAATGGTAAACACCGCCCCTTTGCCAACCTCCGACTCCACAGTCAAAAAACCGCCATGACTTTTCACGATTCCCATCACGGTCGAAAGTCCGAGCCCGGTCCCCTTCCCCTGTTCCTTCGTTGTAAAAAAGGGATCGAAAATCTTGTCGATGATCGCGGCGGGAATGCCCGATCCGGTGTCCGCCACCGTGATGGCGACCCACTCGCCCGGCTTCGCATCGACGAAACGGGCGGCCTGCTCCTCGTCGAGCGCCACGTTTTCCGCGGAAATCGTCAGCCTTCCCCCGCCGGGCATCGCGTCGCGCGCATTGATGCAGAGATTCAGGAGCACCTGGTGCAATTGCGTGGGGTCGCCGGTCACCGTGGAAAGGTTGCGCCCCGCGCGGTTGCACACCGCGATGGATTTGGGGAATGTCTCGCGCGCGATCTTCTCGACCTCGTTGATCAAATGCCGCGGCTGGAGCGCCAGGTGGTCCCCCGGCATGCCGCGCGCGAATGTCAACACTTGTTTTACAATCTCCGAGCCCCGGTGGGCGCTCTCCTCGATGGTCGTGATGATGCTCTCGCGGAGCCCCTCCGGGAGTTTCTCCCGCAGCATCGCCGCGGACATGATGATCGGCGCGAGGATGTTGTTCAGGTCGTGCGCGACGCCGCTCGCCAACGTCCCGATGCTCTCCAGCCGC
Source organism: Chthoniobacteraceae bacterium (assembly GCA_035550335.1). Classification (GTDB taxonomy): domain Bacteria; phylum Verrucomicrobiota; class Verrucomicrobiia; order Chthoniobacterales; family Chthoniobacteraceae; genus DASZPK01. The sequence continues at coordinate 3,588 of DASZPK010000313.1, forward strand.
TGCGAACGCAGGAACTGCTCCTCGAGTTTTTTCTTGGCCGTGACATCCGTGTTCAGCGCGAGCACCGATTTCGGCGCGCCGTGGCCGTCCCTCAGGAGGGTCCAGCGCACATCCACGGTGAGACTCTTTTTGTCCTTGGTCACCTGCGCCATTTCCCCGCTCCAGAAACCATGCTCCAGCAGGTGCTGGCGCGCCGCCCGGTATTCCACGGCCTCCACTGGAAAAATCAGCCCGGTGACCTTTCGCCCGATGACCTCGTGCGCGCCCCAGCCGTAGAGCGACTCCGCCCGCTGGTTCCAGAAACGCACCGCGTCCTCCATGTCGCAAACCATGATGGCGTCGTTCGCCAGGTCGATGAGGCTCGCTTGCTCGAGGATTTGCTGCTCGGCCAGTTTCCGTTCCGTGATGTCCTCGACCACGGTAATGAAATATTCCCCATGGCCGTTGGATTCCTTCACGAGCGAGATGGTGACCCGCGCCCAGAGCCATTTGCCGTCCGCGCGCAGATAGCGTTTTTCCTGCGTCGAACTGCCCAATTGTCCGTTGCGAAACTTTTCCAGCAGCGCCTGGTTGTCCTCGATGTTATCGGGATGTGTGATCGAAAGAAAAGTCCGTTTCAACAATTCCTCCCGCTGGTAATTGAGAATGTCGCACAGCTTTTGGTTCACCCGCAGCCAGCGTCCCTCGAGCGACACATGCGCGATGCCCACGGCGGCCTGCTCAAAGGTCGCCCGGAATCGCTCCTCGCTCTGGCGGCGCGCCTCTTCCGCGCCTTTTTGCTGGAGCCGCAATTCCTGCCTTTCCAACGCCTGGCCCACCGCCTGCCCGAGCCGCCCCATCCGGTCCTTCATCACGAAATCGCCCGCCCCTTCGCGCATCAACGCGACGGCCACCTCCTCGCCGATGACGCCGGAGACGATGATAAACGGTATCTCCTTCCCGCTCCTGTGCAGCAGTGCCAGGGCGCGCCAGGCGTCCATTTGTGGAAGGCGGAAATCGCACAGGATCACATCGGGATTTGAATCCAAGCCACGCAGGTACGCCGCTTCGCCATCGGCGGTTTCCACATGAAGCTCGAACCCCGCGCGCCGCAATTCATTCGCCATCAATTCCGCATCGATGGCGTTGTCCTCCAGAATTAGTACGCGCAAGTTGCCCGTCATAGCGCTTCTCTCCACCCGAGGGCGGAGTCGCGACAAGTCAACGAAGAGCCCCTGGCTGCCAAGCCGCACCCGCCGTTGGAAAAAAAATTTATGGTCTTCGCCATTTGATTTCCCAGGCGAAGATCAGGAAGATCCAACCCGGCTATGCCGCCAGGGTGGTATTTTCCTTCAACAGCGCCCAATGAAGATTCAGCCGGGCCGTCACCTCGCCCAAATTGTTAAAATTCACCGGTTTTACAATGTATGTTTCCGCCCCGAGTTTCCGGCAAAGCACGATGTCCTGGTCCTGCTGCGACGCGGTCAGTACGATCACGTGCAGGTTCTTCAAGCGGTCGTTGGATTTGATCTGGCGAAGCACCTCGATGCCGCTGATCTTCGGAAGGTTCAGGTCGAGCAGCACCACATGCGGGATTTCATCCGGCTTGCGCTCCGCGTGCCGGTTCCTGCGGAAAAGGAAATCAAGCGCCTCGAGTCCGTCGCGCGCGACCTGCACGCGATTGGAGAGCTTTGCTTTCTTAAACGCTTCCAAAGTCAGCTCGATATCGCTCTCGTTGTCCTCGACCAGCAGGATGTCCACCATGTCGCCCGGCGCTATGATTCCATCCAGCACCTTGTCGGGCTCGGCAAAATCCCCCGCGCTGATGAACAGCGCGCCGATGGAGATCTTCAAGGCTTGCGCGAGTTTGTCGATGCTTTCGAGCGAGAGATTGCGCGCGCCTCTCTCGATATCCGATATATAAGTACGGTGAAGTCCGGCACGATCTGCGAGTTCTTCCTGGGAGAATCCCAATTCGTTTCTTTTATTTCGGATTGCGGTTCCTAGTAGTGATTTTAAATCTATTTTACGCATTGCTTGGGGTAAGTACTTAGCATGGCATATTATTAGGCATGTTCAACAGACAATGAGTGACAAAATAAGCAAACATTATCCGAGCGCATGTAACGGCGTCCATGACCGCTATTCATCCAGCAGGTATCGTTCCGCGTTTGCGCCCCGGATGTATGGGATTTATTGATTTTTATTCCGGCTCGGCAACGCGCGCCCGATCCTCAAAACGCGTGTATTCCTTGAGAAATGTGAGCGCCACATCGCCCACCGGGCCGTTGCGCTGCTTCGCGATGATCAGCTCCGCCTTCCCCTCAGCCTCTTTTTTCGACTCCTCATCCTCCGCGTAATACTCCTCGCGCACGAGCAGCCCGACAAGGTCGGCGTCCTGCTCGATGGAACCCGATTCGCGCAAATCGCTCAGGCGCGGGCGGCCCTTGCTCTCGCCAGTGCGGTTTTCAGGGTTACGATTCAACTGCGCGAGCACGATGATCGGGACTTCGAGCTCCTTCGAGAGCGCCTTGATGCCCGAGGAAATCTCGGCAATTTCGATCTGGCGGTTTTCCGAGGCGCGGCGCGTGGTGGAGCGGAGGAGCTGCAAATAATCGATCACGATGAGCTGGATGTCGTGCTGCGACTTGAGCCGGCGCGCCTTCGCGCGCAGTTCCACGATGCTCAGCCCCGCGCTGTCGTCGATGTAGATCTTCGCGGCCGCGAGGCGCGCGGCGGCGTTTTGCAAATTGCGGAAATCGTCGTTGTTCAGGAACCCGTCGCGCACGCGCTGGAGATTCACGCGCGCCGCGGAGCAAAGCAGGCGCTGGATCAATTGCTGGGTGCTCATTTCCAAGCTGAAAATCGCAACCGGCTTCTGCACCTTGAGCGCCACGTGCTCGGCGATGTTCATCGCGAGCGCCGTCTTGCCCATGCTCGGGCGCGCGGCAATCACGATCATTTCCGCCGGATGCAGGCCGTTGGTCATTTTATCCAACTCGGAAAAACCGGTCTCCAGGCCGGACACCGTCCCGCGGCGCTCGTAAAGTTTCTCAATCGCCTCGATGGCATCCATCACCTGCTCCGCCAGCGAATGCTCCTTTTCCTTGTAACGCTCCTGTGCAATCTCGAAAATCTTCTGCTCCACCTCGTCCAGGAGCATCGGCACATTCTCCTGCTCGTCGTAAGAGCGCGCGGCATATTCGGTGCACGTGCGGATGATCGAGCGCAGGGTGTGTTTTTCCTGCATGATCTCCATGTAATAACTCGCGTTCGCCGCCGTCGGCACGAAAGTCATGAGCGAGGAAACCAGCGCCACGCCGCCCGCTTCGTCCAGCTTGTTGCGGTCCCTCAGGATCTGCGTGAGGGTGATGATGTCGATGGGCTGGTTCGTGTTCCACAAGTCCAACACCGCGTTATAGATAACCGCATGCGCCGGGATGTGGAAATGCCCCTCCTGGATCCCCCCTTCGACGCATTCCCCCACTACCTCGCGGGGCATCAATAAGATCGAACCGAGCAGCCCCATCTCGGCATCAGGGCTCTGTGGGAGCAACCTGTGAATATCTGGTAAATAAGACCCCTCTCCCCTCAGGTTCCCAGACCGCCTGTCCCCATTTGTTTTGGGCTTCTCAGCAGCGCTGGACGCCTCGTTTGCCATCGGTCTTATTTAGAGTCGGTCTTATTTGCTGTGGCGCGCCTTGTGTTTGGCCTTGAAACCTTTTTCCTCGGATCCCTCCGCGGCTTCCTCGCCGGCAGGGGCTTCCTCAGTATCGGACTTCACAAAAATATGCAGCGTCGCCGTCACGTCGTGGTGCAGCTTGATCGGCACCTCGTGCTCGCCAGTCGTCTTGATCGGACGCTCGAGGTCGATCTTGTGGCGCTCGATCTCGATGCCGCCGAGTTCGCCCTTGAGCTTCTCCGCGATGTCGCTCGCCGTGATGGAACCGAACGCCTTGCCCGTCTCGCCCGTGGCGAGCGTGAGGGTCACGTTCAGCTTGTTGATCTTGCGCCCGAGCTCGTCCGCCTCGTTCACTTCGCGGGCTTCGCGCTCGGCGCGCTTCGCCTTGAGCTGGTTGAGTTTTTTCAGCGTCACCGGGGTGACTTCGTAAGCCTTGCCCTGCGGCAAAAGGAAATTGCGCGCGTATCCAGCCTTCACCTTCACGACGTCGGCCTCCGCGCCCAGTCCGGGCACGTTTTCAATTAAAATCACTTCGGTCACTGCCATATATCAGTCTCTGTTTAAATTTTGCGGGGTGCTTTGGATACAACGGTGACTTGGCCCTGTCAACTCGTTATTGGGTATTATTTTCTGCCGAAGAAATCCAGCCTTTTTCAAAACTGCGGCGTCAGTTGAAGCACGATCGTCGTCGTTAGGGAGGCGGTTGAAAATTCGTTCCACCTGTAATGACCTTCACTACATAAATTTTGTTTCAAGGCCGCAACTTTTTCTTTCTGAACGCCCGCCCATGGATTACCCTGCCCCTCTCCCATGGCGGATAATAACGAAAACCGCGGACAATCCCCAAACCCGGCCACCCCGGGTTTCAAACGATTTTCAGGGGCCAAACTCGTCCCGCTCCCCTCGCCCATCCCCCAGCACGTCGAGAAGGAAAGCTTCCCCGTGTTCCTTGCGGTCGGTATTGTGCTTTGCATCGGCGTGCTGATCGCCGTTTTTGTTCTATCGGTCACCACCGTGAAAAGGAAATCGCACGCCTCTCCCTCCCCGACGCCGCTTTCCGCCCCCGCCTCGCCCGCGCACCGGCAATCCTGAAGCTGTGCGCGAAAAAATCGCGAACACTCTTGCCACGATTCCGGCGACTGCATAAAACTGAACGCTTTACCCCTGCTCCCGGCGGTGAGTACCGCGCAGGCGCACGCACGAAAGATGAACATCCACGAATACCAGGCACGCGAACTTTTTGAAAAATTTGGAGTGGCCACTTCCCGCGGCCACGTCGCATTCACACCCGAGGAGGCGGTCGCCGTCGCGGCGGGACTCGGCAGCGACAACATTGTTGTCAAAGCGCAAATCCACGCGGGCGGGCGCGGCAAGGGCACATTCACCAGCGGCTTCAAAGGGGGCGTCCATCTTTGTAAAACACCTGCCGATGCCGGCAAGCTCGCCCAGCAGATGCTCGGCCAGATCCTTGTCACCCACCAGACCGGCCCCGCCGGCCGGGTGGTGAGGAAGGTGCTCGTCGTGGAGGGCGTGGATATCGCGCGCGAACTCTACCTCGCCATCCTCCTCGACCGCGCCTCCGGCGCCCCGGTCGTGATCGCAAGCACCGAGGGCGGCATGGATATCGAGACCGTCGCCGAAAAGACCCCCGAAAAAATCTTCCGCGAGCCCGTGCATCCGTTGCTCGGCCTGCAAGGCTACCAGACCCGCAAGCTCGCGAAGGCGCTCGGCCTCTCCGGCGCGCAACTCACCGCGGCCTCCAAACTCATCGCCGCGCTTTTCAAGCTCTTCAGCGCCTGCGATTGCTCCCTCGTCGAGATCAACCCCCTCGTCATCACCCCAAAAGGGGACGTCCTCGCCCTCGACGCAAAATTCAATTTCGACGACAACGCCCTCTACCGCCAGCCCGCCATTGTCGCCATGCGCGACAAGGCCGAGGAAGACCCGCGCGAAGTCGCCGCCTCCGAGCATTCGCTGAACTACATCGGCCTCGACGGCAACATCGCCTGTCTCGTCAACGGCGCCGGCCTCGCCATGGCCACCATGGACATCATCCAGCACTACGGCGGCAAGCCCGCGAACTTCCTCGACGTCGGCGGCGGCGCCAGCCGCGAGCAGGTCACCGCCGCATTCAAAATCATCCTCAGCGACCACAACGTACAGGGCATCCTCGTGAATATTTTTGGCGGCATCATGGATTGCAACGTCATCGCCAACGGCATCGTCGAAGCCGCCAAGGAAACCGCGCTCAACATCCCCCTCGTCGTCCGCCTCGAGGGCAACAACGTCGAGGCCGGCAAAAAAACCCTCGCCGAATCCGGCCTCAAACTCACCACCGCCGGCTCCATGGCCGACGGCGCGCAGAAGGTTGTGGCGGCGGTGAAAGCCAACGGTTAAAATTCCCCATGGCTTCACTCAGCGCCAATCCATCGCCCGATACGTTGTCACCGCACACGCCGGTGACCAACGGTCCCGAATGGCAAAAAGCCGCTGAAGCCGGCTGGGACATGACCCTGCTGGCGGAATCGATCCGCATGACGCCGTGGCAGCGGATTCAACAACACCGCTCCGCACTTTCGCTGGCCACGATGCTGCGCGACGCAATGGTGAAATCTCATGCCTGACTTGGAAAAAATCGTGCAACGCCTGATTGAAAACCAAGTTGAGTTCGTCATCGTGGGTGGCTACGCCGCCATTGCCCATGGGGCCACGGTCACGACGTTCGATGTCGATGTTTGCAGCCCGCTCACATTCGAAAATCTCGAAAAAATTTACCGTTCGCTTTCCGACCTGCACCCCTATCATCGCGAAACCTCGCAGGAAATTCCGTTCATCATGCCGGATGATTTCCGAAGAAACCTGCGCAATCTCTATCTGCACACGGACCTCGGGCAAATTGATTTCCTGGGCGAGATTCTCGGCGTTGGCGATTACGCG